>JAEZBF010000151.1 GCA_023427545.1 Pseudomonadota bacterium | reverse complement strand
TCCGGCGCCTGCGCCTCGGGCATACGCTCGGCGCGCGCGAGCGCCGGGGGCGGGCTGGCGGCGGGTTCCTGATTGCGGGTCGCGCTGCCCGTCTCGGCTACGCCGCTTTCGGTGGAGGACGGCGCGTCAGCGGGTGCCGCCTTGGCGGGCGCCGCGACGGCTGCCACCTGGGCGGTGTTCGGCGGGGCGCAGTCGCGCCGAACGTAGGGGAAAATCCGATCGTCGCACTCGGCATTCCGAGAGGCTGCGCTGTCGGACTGGGCCGTGCGACCGCCGAAATGGGCGAGGCCGGCCGTCAGGAGAACGCCTGCGCTGACCACCGCCGTCACGGTCAGCACGATGCTGACCGGGCTCGTCGAGCTGCTCATCTCACCGCCTCAACAAGAGTTAAGGAAGTGTTACTGCATCGGCTACGAAATGCCACCGAGAAGTGAGGCATGGCCCCCGGCCTTCCGGGCGGCTCGGAGGATCCGGCAGCCCGGAGGGAGAGCGCCGGGGGAGGCTCGAAAGTTCCCGGCGCCGTACAGCGGCGTGCTGCCGCTGGCGCGGCCTTACGCGGCCGCTTCCTTGGTCCGCTCGGCGCGCTTGCGGTCGTTCGGATCGAGGATCGCCTTCCGGAGGCGGATCGACTTCGGCGTGACCTCCACGAGCTCGGCGTCCTGGATCCAGGCCAGCGAGCGCTCGAGGGTCATCCGGATCGGCGGCGTCAGGCGGACGGCCTCGTCCTTCGAGGTCGTGCGGATGTTCGTCAGCTTCTTGCCCTTCAGGACGTTGACCTCGAGGTCGTTGTCCCGGGTGTGGATGCCGATGATCATGCCCTGGTAGACCTTCCAGCCCGGCTCGATCACCATCGGGCCGCGATCCTCGAGGTTCCACAGCGCGTAGGCGACCGCCTCGCCGTTGTCGTTCGAGATGAGGACGCCGTTGGTCCGGCCGGCGATCTCGCCCTTGTGCGGCTCGTAGGCCTTGAAGAGGCGGTTCATGATCGCGGTGCCGCGCGTGTCCGTCATGAGCTCGGCCTGGTAGCCGATCAGGCCGCGGGTCGGCGCATGGAAGACGAGACGGAGGCGGTTGCCGCCCGAGGGCCGCATCTCGATCATCTCGGCCTTACGCTCCGACATCTTCTGCACGATGATGCCCGAATGCTCCTCGTCGACGTCGATCACGACCTCCTCGATCGGCTCGAGCAGGTTGCCGGCCTCGTCCTTCTGCATGACGACGCGCGGACGGGAGACGCCGAGCTCGAAGCCCTCGCGGCGCATGGTCTCGATGAGGATGGAGAGCTGCAGCTCGCCGCGGCCCGAGACGAAGAAGGAATCCTTGTCGGAGGCCTCCTCGATCTTGAGCGTGATGTTGCCCTCGGCCTCCTTGAACAGGCGGTCGCGGATCATGCGGCTCGTGACCTTGTCGCCCTCCGTGCCGGCGAGCGGCGAATCGTTGACGATGAAGGACATGGTGACGGTCGGCGGGTCGATCGGCTGCGCCTGGATCGGGGTGTCGACCGACGGGTCGCAGAAGGTGTCGGCCACCGATCCCTTCACGAGCCCGGCGATGGACACGATGTCGCCCGCCTCGCCGACCTCGATCGGCTGGCGCTCGATGCCCCGGAAGGCGAGAATCTTCGAGACGCGGCCGGTCTCGACCACGTTGCCCTGGCGGTCCAGCACCTTGACGGTCTGGTTCGGCTTCACCGTGCCGGACGCAATGCGGCCCGTGATGATGCGGCCGAGGAAGGGATTGGCCTCCAGCAGCGTGCCCAGCATGCGGAACGGGCCGGGCTCGACCTTCGCGGGCGGGACGTGCTCCAGCACGAGGTCGAAGAGCGGGGCGAGGCTGGCCTCCGCCGGCTGCTCCGGCGTGGTGGACATCCAGCCGTTGCGGCCGGACCCGTAGAGGATCGGGAAGTCGAGCTGCTCGTCGGTGGCGTCGAGCGCCGCGAAGAGGTCGAAGACCTCGTTGATGACCTCGGTCGCGCGGGCATCCGGGCGGTCGACCTTGTTGATGGCCACGATCGGCCGGAGGCCGATCTTCAGCGCCTTGCCGACGACGAACTTCGTCTGCGGCATCGGGCCCTCGGCCGCGTCGACGAGGACGATCACGCCGTCCACCATGGAGAGGATGCGCTCCACCTCGCCGCCGAAATCGGCGTGGCCGGGCGTGTCGACGATGTTGATGCGCGTATCCTTCCAGTCGACGGACGTCGCCTTGGCGAGGATGGTGATGCCGCGCTCCTTCTCCAGGTCGTTGGAGTCCATGACGCGCTCGGCGACGCGCTGGTTCTCGCGGAACGAGCCGGATTGCTGCAGCAGCTTGTCGACGAGGGTGGTCTTGCCATGATCGACGTGGGCGATGATGGCGATGTTGCGCATAGACATGGCAGGGGCGTCCGGTCGGGCGAATACGAAAAAGCGGGCTCCGTCGAATTGGCGGCCCGCGTGAACTCTGTTGCGGTGCATCTATAGGAGACGGCCCCGCGGCGCAACGGAAACCGCCCGGAACTGCTTGCGCGCGCCGGCCTCGCCCGGCTCTCGCATTTTGGGAGGCTCTCGCGGATTGCAAGGCGCAATTGGCGAGAGCGCGCCGGAATGTGACCCGCGTTGATCCATGGGTAGGGGGCTCCCGCGCGGCCAGGCACCAGATCTTGTGGCAATGGCCGTCGCCAGGTCTTGGCACCGCCTCTGCAGGATGTGGCATGACCCGGCATCAGGTGTTTGCGTCGCCGGTTCAATGGCTCGGACGGGAGGGGACCGCAATCTGCGACCCCTTGAGCGTGGTCTCCTCCCTTCCACTCCGACCGCCCCATTCCCAGGCAGTCCCCCCGACCGTGACCAGGCCGACTGCGCTTCTAGCGGCAGTTCGCCCGTGCATGCGGATCCGCCGGCTGAACGGCCGCGCTTAGCTCTTCCTTAAACACGTGCGTGGCATGACATGCAGGTTGCATGACGTATGGTCAGGTCGCGTGCCGAAGAGTCTCGCCCTCAACCTCCACCGCCCTGCCGCCACCACCATTCTGGTGGCTGACGAGCAGGCCTTTTCACGGCGGATCATCCGGTCCGTGCTGACAGGCCTCGGCCGGGTGCTGGAATGCCGCACGGGCTTCGACGCGGTCGAGGCGGCCGAACAGCAACGCCCCAGCCTCCTCGTTCTTGGTATGAACCTGACCGGTCTCGACGGGCTCGAGGTCACCCAACTCCTTCGCCGCGCCGACGGAGGGCTGCAATACACGCCGATCATCATGATCTCGGGCACGCCGACGCGGTCATCGGTGCTCGGCGCTGTGACCGCGGGCGTGCATGAGTATGTCGCGCGCCCGTTCAGCACCAAGACACTGCGGACACGGGCCGAGGCGGTGCTCGCCATGCCGCGTCCCTTCGTGCGGACCCGGGTCTATTTCGGCCCGGTGCCCCGCGCCAAGACAGTGCGTCGCGAAGTGCTCGGCCCTGGTGCGGGAGAAGCTTCTGCCACCATGATTTGCGGCGTCCACCATTCCCGGGCCGACCAGGCGCTCTGCCCGCTCGGCGTGAACTGCCTTTGCCAAGCCTACATCCGGCCGCTCGACAAGGACATCATCGAACTCTGACAGGGACGGTCAGGCGACGGCTGCGACCTCTGTGGAGCTTCGGTGAAGATCCTGCTGCCCCAGCCAAGAGATCAGGTCCCCGGGCGCCAGAGCTGCCGAGAAAAGGTAGCCCTGCATGGCGTGACACCTGAGACCCTGCAGGAAGCGTCGCTGCGGTTCACTCTCGACGCCTTCGGCGACGACGGTCAAGCCCAGGCTCTGGCCAATGCGGATGACGGCCGAGGCCACAGCTCGCGCATTCTTGTCACTCTGAAGGTCGCGCACGAAGCTCTGGTCGAGCTTGATTTCGGCGATGGGCAAGGTGGAGATGGAGGAGAGACTTGAATAACCGGTTCCGAAATCGTCGAGGGACAGCCGTACGCCGAGGCTCGCCACCGCTTCCACAGTCGCGATGGTGGCGTCACACTTGTCCATCATGACGCCCTCGGTGATCTCCAGCGTCAGGGCTTCCGGCGGGAGGCCGGAGGCCTCCAGCGCCGCTCCGACGATGGCAGGCAGGCGGCGGTTGCGGAAATGCAGCGGTGACAGGTTGACGGAAACAGTGGGGATGGCGATGCCCTGCGCACGCCATTCCGCCATTTGGCGACAGGCCTCGCAGAGCGCCCATTCGCCGATGGCCTCGATCAACCCGGATTCCTCGGCCAGCGCTATGAAGCGTGACGGCGGCACCTGACCGAATTGCGGGTGGTGCCAACGGGCCAATGCCTCGACACCGAGCAAGCGTCCGGTCTCGCCGAGAATCTGCGGCTGGTAGTGCAGTTTCAGATGGCCGGCCTGGAGCGACTCCTTGAGCGCGCTGACCATGACGAGCCGCTCGTGGACCTGCTCGTTCATGCCGGGGCTGTAGAAGCGGAAGGCTCCGCGGCCCGCGTTCTTCGCCTCGTACATGGCGGTGTCGGCATGTTTGAGGAGCTCTTCGCGATCCCGGCTGTCGCTGGGGTAAAGACTGATGCCGATGCTCCCCGAGGCCGAGAGCGCCATGCCCTCCACGTCGACGGGCACCGCCAGCGCCTTCAACACACGCTCGGCGACCTGCGCGGCCTGCTCGCTGTCGCAATGGCCAAGCACGATGACGAATTCGTCGCCGCCGAGGCGGCTGACCGTGTCGCCGGGACGCACCTGGGCCTTCAGCCGCCTGCCGATCTCCACCAGCAGCGAATCGCCGGCGGAGTGGCCGAGGGTGTCATTGACGTCCTTGAACTCGTCGAGATCGAGGAACAGGAGTGCGATCTCCGAGGCGGGCTCTCGCTGGGCCTCGGCGATCCGCTGGTCGATGGCCTGTGCCAGTTGGCTGCGGTTAGGCAAGCCGGTCAGCGTGTCGAAATAGGCGAGCCGGGCGATGTGGGCCTTCGCCTCATGACGTTCTATGGCCAGCGCACACAGGTGGATGCAGGCCTCGACGAGACGCTCATGCCAGGCGCTCGGGCCGCATTTTTCCCCGTAGTAGAAGGCGAAAGTTCCGGCGACCCGGCCGTCCTTCAGCTTGATCGGGCTCGACCAGCAGGCTTTCAGTCCGATCGGAAGCGGCAGTTCCTTGTAGGGCGCCCACAGCGGATCCGTCTCGATGTCCTCGACCACCACCGGTTCGCCCCGCCAGGCGGCGGTGCCGCAGGAGCCGACGGACGGTCCGATCGGCACACCGTCGAGGGCTTCGGAATAGTGGGCGGGCAAGCTCGGGCCGGCCAGCGGTCGCAGCCGCTTCTCGCGGTCGACCATGAGGATCGAGCAGATGGTGCCCGGCGCGATGGCTTCCACCTCCTTGCAGACCAGGGTTGCCACGGTTTCGAGTTCTTCCTCGCGGGCAACCGCCTCCAGGACGCGCTGCTGCAGCGCCTGAATCTGGCGGGTCTCGGTGATGTTGGACATCACGCAGACCGCGTTGCACACCTCACCCGCGGCATCAAGGACGGGGTTGACGGTCGCAGAGACCCAGATTTCCCGGCCGTCCTTGTGGTAGGCGATGAACTCCATCATGTCGGTGCGCAGGCCGCGCGACAGGTTGCCGAGCGACGTCAGCGACTGCGGGTTGGTATGGCGCCCCTCGAGCAGTTGGGCGGGGTCCTGGCCGATCAGCTCCTCGCGGGAATAGCCGAACAGGTCGACGAAGGCCCGGTTCGCATAGACGATCCGTCGGTCGGGGCCTGTGATCTGCACCGCTTGGTCGGTCTCGTTGGCCACCAGTGACAGGAGGTAGAGCTCCTCGCGGCGGCGGACCTCTTCGGTCACGTCCTTGACGAAGGCGGCGTAATAGATCGTCTCGCCGATCCGCGTCCGCGATAGCGACAGGGCTCCCCAGGCCCGTGTGCCGTCCGGGCGGTCTATCGGCACCTCCACCGTGCTGCCGACCAACCTGTCGCCGCCACCGAACCTGTTGCGATCGATCTGCCGGTCGTGGTC
>JAEZBF010000109.1 GCA_023427545.1 Pseudomonadota bacterium | reverse complement strand
GCGCCGACCTAGCCGACCGCATGGTCAGCGCGCCGCGGGATGGGGTTGTCGACCGGCTGTTCTTTTCGGCCGGCGAGACGGCGGCAGCGGGCACCCCGGTGCTGTCGCTGCTCCCGGCCGGTGCGTTCAAGGTGAAGTTCTACGTCGGCGAGACGGAGCGGCACCGGTTGCAGCCCGGCACGCCCGTCGCGGTCGCCTGCGACGGCTGCGCGAGCGGTCTCATAGCCCGCGTCAGCCACCTCGATACCCAGCCGCAGAACACGCCGCCGATCATCTATTCACGCGACGAGCGCAATCGCCTGGTGTTCCTCGTCGAAGCCGACCTGCCCGAGGGGGCCGCCATTCTCCCAGGCCAGCCGGTGACGGTGACGCCATGACCGACGCGGTGATCGACGTCCGCGGCCTCACCAAGCGCTTCGGCGACAAGCTCGTCGTCGACGGCTTCGACATCACCGTCCAGCGCGGCGCCATCTACGGCTTCCTCGGCCCCAACGGGTCGGGCAAGACGACGACCATCCGCATGCTCTGCGGCCTGCTCACGCCCGATGCCGGCGAGGGGACCTGCCTCGGCTTCGACGTCCGGCGCGAAGCCGGGCAGATCAAGGAACGCGTCGGCTACATGACGCAGAAGTTCTCGCTCTACGAGGACCTCTCGATCCGCGAGAACCTCGATTTCATTGCCCGCATGTACCGGCTTGACCGGCGCGCCCGGCGGGTCGACGCGGCGCTCGCCGACCTCGGCCTTGCGGATCGCGCCAGGCAGCTCGCCGGCACGCTGTCGGGGGGCTGGAAGCAGCGGCTGGCGCTCGCCGCCTGCCTGTTGCACGAGCCGGCGCTGCTGCTGCTCGACGAGCCGACGGCCGGCGTCGACCCCAAGGCGCGCCGCGACTTCTGGGACGAGATCCGCCGCCTCTCGGCGCAAGGCGTCACCGTGCTGGTTTCGACGCACTACATGGACGAGGCGGTCCAGTGCGACAACATCGCCTACATCGCCTACGGCAAGAAGCTGATCGACGGCCCGGCCGCCGAAATCCCGGCGCAGGTGGGGCTCGTCACCTACTACGTCGAGGGACCTAACCTCACGGCGCTTGAAGCCCGGCTCAAGGGAACGGCTGGCGTCGAGCAGGTTGCCCGGTTCGGTGCTTCGCTCCACGTCTCAGGCACCGATGCCGCTGCCCTCGATGAGGTGGCGAAGCGCTTTTCCGACGGCACGCATCGGTGGCGCAAGGAGAGTGCCGGGCTTGAGGAAGCCTTCATCTACCTCATGGCGGGAGCGCGGGACAATTTCGCCCGCGATGCGGCGTGATGCTGCGGCGCGCGGATCTCCCGGTCGAGGTCGGCGGGCGCGCGCCTCGCGAGCGCCAGCACCTCTCCTTCGCGCGCTTTACGGCGGTGCTGATCAAGGAATTCATCCAGATGCGGCGCGACCATGTCACGTTCGCAATGATGATCGGCCTGCCCATCGTGCAGCTGCTGCTGTTCGGGTTCGCGATCAATGCCGACCCGCGCCACCTGCCAACACTGGTCGAGATGGCCGACAACGGTCCGCTCAGCCGCGCGATCGTCTCGTCCATGGAGCAGTCGGGCTATTTCGACTTCAAGGGCGTGGTCGGCGGAGCCGCCGCTGGCGAGGAGGCGCTGCGGCAGGGCACTGCCAACTTCGTTGTCGTCATTCCACAGAACTTCGAGCGCGACGTGCTGCGCGGGCGCAATCCATCGCTCCTCGTTGCCGCGGATGCCTCCGATCCCTCGGCGGTGGGGGGCGCGGTCGGTGCCCTCAACGGGATCGTCGCCGTCGCTCTGCGCGAGACCTTTTCCGGTCCGCTCCAGCCCTTCGCGGGCGGCGCTCCGCCGTTGTCGGTGGTCGTTCATCGCGAGTACAATCCGGAAGGGCGCACCTCGACGAACATCGTCCCCGGCCTGCTCGCCATCATCCTCTCGATGACCATGGTGCTGATCACCGCGGTGGCTATCGTCAAGGAGACCGAGCGCGGCACGATGGAGATGCTGATCGCCACGCCGGTGCGGCCGCTCGAGGTCATGCTGGGCAAGATCCTGCCGTACGTCATCGTAGGTTACGTGCAGACCTTCGTCTTCCTGCTTGCCGCCGAAGTCCTCTTCCGCGTCCCATTCGAAGGCAGCTGGCTGGCGTTCTTCCTTGGCTTCAACCTCTACATCGTCGTCAATCTGGCGCTCGGCTTCCTGATCTCGACGGCGGCCCGCAGCCAGATGCAGGCTATGCAGCTGAGCTTTTTCACCATCCTGCCCTCGATCCTGCTGTCGGGATTCATGTTCCCCTTCGCCGGCATGCCGGGCTGGGCCCAGGTACTGGGCACCGGCGTGCCCGCGACGCACTTCCTGCGGGTCATCCGCAAGGTCATGCTCAAGGGCGGCGGCCTCGCCGACGTCGGCGGCGAGTTCACCGCCCTCGCGCTGATCCTGCTGGTGTTCTCGCTGCTGGCGATGCTGCGCTACCGGCAGACGCTGGACTAGACGTGGTAACCAGCCGTTCACCGCATCCTCAGCCCAGGAGGAACTTTCGCCCGCCGATCCGCCGTAACTCACGATCGGACGGAGGAGGGCACCATGCTGGCATCGATCCGGGCGGCCGTCGCGCGGGTGAGGGCAAGCACCACGCTTGGCCAGCAGGTCGTCTTCTATGTCAGCACGCTCTGCCTGATCCTCGTCGGCGTGCTCAGCTTCACCGCGGCCGAAACGGCGCGGCAACAGGCGATTGCGCGCATCGAGGGCTCGATGACATCGCTGGCGCTCAGCATGTCGGACCGGCTCAATACCTATCTCAGCGAGCGGCAGAAGGACGTGGTCGCCATCGCAGGCATGCCCCCGCTGCAAACCCTTTGGACGGGAGATCCCGCTCGGATTCGTCCTGTCCTCGATGCCATGCAGGCGAACCTCCCGGATTACGTCTGGGTTGGCTTTGCCCGCAGCGACGGCACCGTCACTGCGGCATCCGCGGGCATGCTGGAGGGCGCCTCGGTCGCGGACCGGCCCTGGTTCCTCGCGGGGATGAAGGGGCCGATGATCGACGACGTGCACGAAGCCAAGCTCCTGGCGGGGCTGCTCGGTCCCAACAAGCTCGGCGAACCATTCCGCCTGGTCGACGTGGCGGCACCGATCAGGGGAGCAGATGGCACCACCATCGGCGTTCTCGGCACGCATCTGAGCTGGACCTGGGGCGACGATTTGCGCAAGCGCGTGCTCTCCCGTCTCGATCCCGCGCTCAAGACGGACATCTGGGTCATCAGCGCCGAAGGGAAGGTTCTGCTCGGCCCCGAGTTCGGCATCCAGCCGTTCTCGGCCGAGGAGTTGACGGCCATCCGCAGCACTGGACGGCAGACCTTCACCGATACGTCGCGTCAGGCACCCGCGCTCACCCATGCAATGGTCGCGACCGAAGGGCCAGCGAGGGACCTGGGATGGATTGTCGTGAGCCGCCGCCCGCTGGATGTCGCTTTCGCAGAGGCCAACCGGATCGCGTCCACCATCGGCTGGATCGGCCTTGCTTTAGCGGCAATGGCTTTGCTTGCCGCAGTGCTTCTCGCCCGGCGGATCGGCGGACCGCTGCGGCAGCTCGCGGCAAAGGTCGACCTGATCGGCCGCGATCCGACGGTCACCACCGTGCGTCGTCAACAGGGCTCGCGGGAGATCATCCAGCTCTCGGCCTCTATCCGGTCCCTGGTTCGCCGTATTGCCACCGCCGAGTCAGCCGAGGTACTTGCCAAGCGCGATGCCGACGCGCTTGCCCAGCGCATGGAAGAGAAAACCCGGCAATTCGGGGAACACATCAACGCCCTGCAGGTGCTGGCCGATACCGATCCGCTCACGCAGCTGCTCAACCGACGCGCGTTCCTCAGCTTTGCCAACGACGCGATGAACCACTTCCGCTGCTATGGGCACGGGCTGGCGGTTCTCGTCATCGACATCGACTTCTTCAAGCGCGTGAACGACGTCTATGGCCACGCGACGGGCGACGAGGTGATCCGTACAGTGGGGGGCGCGATCGCCTCCCAGGTCAGGGGAACCGACAAGGTCGCCCGGATCGGCGGCGAGGAGTTCGTCGTGATGCTGCGCGAGACCGACCTGCAG
This sequence comes from Pseudomonadota bacterium, assembly GCA_023427545.1. Lineage (GTDB taxonomy): Bacteria > Pseudomonadota > Alphaproteobacteria > Rhizobiales > Devosiaceae > JAEZBF01. The sequence continues at coordinate 3,747 of JAEZBF010000109.1, read as the reverse complement.
GGCGTCATGATCTTGGCCGACCGCATCCGCTCGACCGTGGCGGACATGGTGATCGACTCCTCCGGACAGGGTCCGGTGAACGTCACCGTATCAGTGGGATTGGCGATGGCCCAGGCTTCGGACCGCGACATCGAGGATGTCATCGAGCGGGCCGACCGGGGGCTCTACCGGGCCAAGCACCAGGGCCGGAACATGGTCATTGCCGAACACCAGCAGCGCGAGAGCAACGCCGCCTGAATCGCTCTAGCGATTACACCCGCTCCCGCAGCATCTCGTCCTGCTTGCGGCGCAGCGCGAAGAGTTTCGTTGAGGGATCGGGAGCGGCGTTCTCCGCCGTCAGCAACTCGCCGCGCTTGACCGGCGCGGTGACCCGGCCGCCTTCGAGCAGTCCGACCGGGATCGCGGCGCTACGGCGCGCATCCTCGATGGTCATGGTGAAGCTGCGATAGCAGGTCTCCCCGATGGCATCGAACATCTCACCCACCTTGAGGTCGCGCTTTGCGACGGCACAGACCTCCGCCACCGGATTGGGGAGGGGCACCATGTCCGGCTTGCCGTACAGCATGATCCGCGCAGCAGTCAGTGGCACCTCGAGGCTCGTCAGATGATAGGGCCGGAAGAAGCTGTAGTAGGGGCCGACACCAACGTGCAGGTCGTCCATCCGCTCGATGATGCGGGGGTGCTCGGCCTCCACGATGCAGAAGACGCCCGGCGCCACGCCCTTGCCGATGGTGAAATCGACGACGCCTTTGCGGTTGAGTATGCCGCCATCTTCCTTGGGGATCAGGACCTTGACCATGTCGTCCCGGTCGGCCTTCGGGCCGTGCATGCCCGGCACGTCCGGCACCAGCCCGGTCGCGTTGGCAATGGCGCACATTTCGACCATGGTCTTGGAGCCGTCGACGAACTCCACCAGCATGCGGGGGTTCATGTTCCGGCGCAGCGCCTCCTCCCGGTAGTCGTCGGGCACCGCGTCGTGGTTGAGGGCGTTGTTCTTCCCCTTGCCCGCCGCAATGATCCGGTAGCCGAGTGCGCTCGCGAACTCGATCAGCTCCATGCAGGAGGAGGGCTCGTCGCCGGCTCCGACCGAATAGACCACCCCCAGCCGGTCGGCCTCCTTCTTGAGGTACGGCCCGATGGTGACGTCGGCTTCGACGTTCATCATCACCACGTGCTTGCCGTGTTCCATGGCGAGCAGGTCGAAATCGGCGGCGACACCCGGCTTGCCGGTCGCATCGATGACCACGTCGATGTTGGGCGTGGTCACGAGCGTTTCGGCCGAGGTGATGGCGATGCGGCCGCCTTCGATCGCGGCAGTCGCCTTGCTCACAGTCTCCGCTTCGGCGCCGCGGCTTTCGTCGCCATAGGCGATGCGCATGGCTTCGAGCGCAGTGTGCGGGCGCCGGGTGGCGATGGCGGATATCTCGACCCCTCGCATTAGGGAGGCCTGGGTGACGAGGTCGGTCCCCATCTCACCCGAGCCGATCACGCCGATGCGGATCGGCTTGCCGGCATCTTCACGGGCCGCGAGGTCGCGGGCCAGGCCGGTCAGGTGAACATTGGTGATCATTGGGTCTGCCGTAACACCACGCTGCTGGCTTTGGAACAGCCAAAGGCGGTAAACCGTTGCCCGGCCGGAGGGACAGGATGAACGAAAGCATCGGCGGGGCAGGATCGAACCTTGAGATCACGCGCGAGGGGAGGGTTGGCGTCATCGCCCTCAACCGGCCCGCAGCGATTAACGCCCTGACCCTCGACATGGTGCGTGCCATCGCCGAGCAGCTCAATCGCTGGCGTAACGACCCGAACGTCCGGGTGGTGCTGTTCGAAGGCCATGGCCCCAAGGGTTTCTGTTCGGGTGGGGATGTACGTGCGGTGCGGGAGGCGATCCTCGCGGGCGATGCTGAGGAGGGCCAACGCTTCTTCGCCGAGGAATACGCGATGAACGGGCAGATCGCGGGGTATTCCAAGCCGGTTGTGGCGCTCTGCGACGGCGTTGTCATGGGCGGCGGCATAGGCATTGCCGGCCATGCCGACTTCCGCTTCGCCACGAGTTCGGCGCGCTTCGCAATGCCGGAGTCGGCCATTGGCTTCTTCTGCGACGTCGGCTCCAACGCCATCCTCGCACGCGCGCCGCTCCACCGGGCCCTGCTGTTCCTGATGACCGGCCAACCTGTTGGCGCCGCCGACGCGCTGGCGCTCGGTCTGACCGACTGCGTCGTGGCACCCGAGCGCCTCGCCGAAGTCCGACGCGGCGTAGTTGCAGCCGCGGAGAGTGCCGACCCGGAAACGGCCCTCGTGCGCCTTATGCAGGGGCAGGGCATCGAGCCGGGAGATCCCACGCTCTGCATCGAGGCGGATCTCTGTCAACAAGAGATGCTTGGTGGCGATGCTGCAACGATCGTCGCAGCTATCGGTTTGACAGCCAATGCGATTTCGCCCTTGCGCCGCATTTCGCAACTCCTCCAGAGCCGCTGCCCGACGAGCCTCGAAGCGATCGTGCAGAGCCAACTTGCAGCTCGACGACTGGGCAACCTCGAGGCCGTCCTTGCCATCGATCTCGCGCTTGCCGGGTTCATGTCCCGCCGGGCCGATTTTGCGGAAGGGGTGAAGGCGGTGCTGATCGACAAGGCGCCGGCCGGCGTGCAGTGGTCTCCGCCGGCCTTTGATGCAGCAGTAGCAGCGGAAATAACGGCGACAATCGCCTCGGTCTCCCCCACCAGCGTGGCCGCTCCGTAAGCTGCGCTCAGCACTTCTTAACCGTTCGCGTAGAGACTTCCGGCAGAGGTTTTCCGGGGCACTCCGCTCAATGACCGCACCTTCCAAGACATCGGTGAGCCTGCCGGCTGTCTTCGATCTCGATGCGCTGGATGGCGTCCGCGACCGGCTGCTTGAGGCGATCGAGGTGGGGCAGGTTAAGCTCGACGCGCATGGCGTCGAACGCGTCGCTACCAACGCGTTGCTCATGCTGCTCGCCGCCGGCCAAACCGCACGCGGCCAAGGGTCGGCGATGCGCCTCCTCTCACCCAGCGCCCCCCTCTGTGGCGCGATCGAACGGCTTGGGCTGAACCAAGCCTTCGCGGAATATCTGGAGTTGTAAAGTGCGCGTTCTGACAGTCGACGACTCGCGCACCATCCTCGCGATGCTGCACCACACGCTCTCCAATGCAGGATATGAGGTGCTGCAGGCCGAGGACGGCCAGCAGGGCCTCGAGGTCCTCGATAGGGAACGCGTCGATGTCGTGATCACCGACATCAACATGCCGGTGATGGACGGCATCGAGTTCATCAAGCAGGTCCGCCGCTCCGGCCGGTACAACAGCCTGCCCATTCTCATCCTCACGACCGAGACCAGCCAGGACAAGCGCGAGCAGGGGCGGGCTGCGGGCGGGACCGGTTGGATCGTAAAGCCTTTCGACCCCGACAAGCTCATAAGCGTCATCCAGCGGGTCGTGCATTGAGTGGCAAGGCGCCCGGTGACTTCGAGGACTTCCGGAGCACCTACTTCGAGGAGTGTGCCGAGCTCCTGATCGAGCTCGAGGAGCAGTTCGCAGCGATCGCCGCAGGAGCGCCGGCGGCGGAGCGGATCAACGCGGCTTTCCGCGCAGTGCACTCCATCAAGGGTGGTGGAGGTGCCTTCGGGTTCACTGCCCTTGTCGATTTCGCCCATGCCTATGAGACGCTGCTGGGCGATCTGCGCGAGGGGCGCGTTGCGCTGACCGATCCGGTGATCGCGCTCTGCGCCAG
>JAEZBF010000374.1 GCA_023427545.1 Pseudomonadota bacterium | reverse complement strand
CTGCACGACCCCTCATCCGGCCTTCGGCCACCTTCTCCCTCAAGGGGAGAAGGCGCTCACGGAGCGGCTGGTGGCACGCCCCTCGGGGGTTGTGGCTCGTGGCTCGTGGCTCGACGGGCTCGCCATGAGGGGGCTCGCCATGAGGGGTTCAGCACGAGGGGGCTCGCCATGAGGGCTACTGGGGCGCCGATTGCACGGGGTCACTCGCGCGCAGGCTGGACCCCCTGTTGTGATGCGCGGGGCTGGCAACCGAGATTCCCGCGTTCCCGGGAATGACGCGGTGGAAGAAGGCAAGGCTGATGGGTGGAGCCGACGCCATTCGAGCATAGCTCTCATGGCCTTCTTGCCTCAAATCGCTCCACTGGAGCGATTTGTCCGGCCCGCAGGCGGGCCGACCGGCGGCGAAGCCGCTCCACCGCCTGACGGCGGTCCCCCTCCCCCGCTGCGCGGGAGAGGAATCCTGACTGCGAGCGATGTGGGCCGGCGGCGCCTGAGGCGGGGCGTCAGGTGTCCTCGCAGTCGCCTTCGGGTTCGGCTTCGCCGTTGGTTTCGGGCTCGCTGATGCGCTCGACCGCGGTGACCTTGTCGCCTTCGGCGGTGCGGAAGATGCGCACGCCCTTGCTGGCGCGGGAGGCGAAGCGGATTCCATCGACGGGAACGCGGATGGTCTGGCCGCCATCGGTGATCAGCATGATCTGGTCGGCGTCCTCGACGGGGAAGGCGGCGACCAGCTTGCCGATCTCGCCGGTCTTGCGCTGGTCGGTCGCCTTGATGCCCTTGCCGCCACGGCCCGAGATGCGGAACTCGTAGGACGAGGAGCGCTTGCCGAAGCCGAACTCGCTGACCGTCAGCACGAACTGCTCGGCGGCGCCCATCTCGATGTAGCGGGACTCAGAGAGCGTGACTTCCGCTTCGGCGGGTTCGTCCTCGGTGTCGGTCGCTTCCTCGATCTCGGCTTCGCTCTCGACCTCCTCGCCGGTCGCGGCGCGGCGGATGGCGCTCGACTGCTTGAGGTAGGCGCTGCGTTCCTCGGGCGTCGCATCCATGTGCCGCAGGATGGTCATGGAGATGACGCTGTCGCCCGAAGCGAGGGTGATGCCGCGGTTGCCGGTCGACGTGCCGGTCGAGCCGTTCCCGCCGAAGACGCGGATGTCGGCGACGCGGAAGCGGATGCACTGCCCACCGGCGGTGGTCAGCAGGACGTCCTCGTTCTCATTGGTGAGCTCGACACCGATGATCGTCTGGTTCTCGTCGTCGAACTCCATGACGCGCTTGCCCAGCGTGGTGCGCGGCACGCAGTCGGAGAGCTTGTTGCGGCGGATGCTGCCGGTCGAGGTGGCGAACATGACGTCGAGGCTCGCCCACTCGGCTTCGTCCTGCGGCAGCGGAACGATCGAGGTGATGCGCTCGCCCGGATCGAGCGGGAGCAGGTTGATGAGCGCCTTGCCCCTGCCCTGCGGCTCGGCCTGCGGCAGGCGCCAGACCTTGAGCTTGTAGACCTGACCGAGCGAGGAGAAGAACAGCACCGGCGTGGGGGTATTGGCAACGAAGAGGCGGGAGACGAAATCCTCCTCGCGCGTCGCCATGCCGGAGCGGCCCTTGCCGCCGCGGCGCTGGGCCCGGTAGGCGGAGAGCGGCACGCGCTTGATGTAGCCGCCGTGCGTGACAGTGACGACCATGTCCTCGCGGGCGATGAGGTCCTCGTCCTCGAAGTCGCCGGCCGCTTCCTCGATGGTGGTGAGGCGCGGCGTGCTGAACTGGTCGCGGACGGCGACGAGCTCGTCGCGAACGATGGCGAGGACGCGCTCGCGGGAGCGCAGGATCGACAGGTATTCCTCGATGTCCTTGCCGAGGCCGTTGAGCTCGTTGCCGATCTCGTCGCGGCCGAGCGCTGTGAGGCGCGAGAGGGTCAGCGCGAGGATGGCGCGGGCCTGCTCGTCCGAAAGGCGGAACGTGCCGTCGTCGTTGATGCGGTGGCGCGGATCGTCGATGAGGGCGATGAGCGGCGCCACGTCCTGGGCGGGCCAGTCGCGCTCCATCAGCCGCGCGCGCGCGGTCGCCGGATCGGGCGCGGTGCGGATCAGCGCGATGACTTCGTCGATGTTGGCGACAGCGACGGCGAGGCCGACCAGGATGTGGGCACGGTCGCGGGCCTTGTTGAGCAGGAAGCGGGCACGCCGGGTGACGACTTCCTCGCGGAATTCGACGAAGGCGCGGAGCATGCCCATCAGGCTCATCAGCTCGGGCTTGCCGCCGTTGAGCGCGACGAAATTGCAGCCGAACGAACCCTGCAGCGGGGTGAAGCGGTAAAGCTGGTTGAGCACCACGTCGGCGACGGCGTCGCGCTTGAGCTCGATGACGACGCGCATGCCGTGGCGGTCGGACTCGTCGCGGACGTCGGAGATGCCCTCGATCCGCTTCTCGCGCACCAGCTCGCCGATCTTCTCGATCATGGCGAGCTTGTTCACCTGGAACGGGATCTCGGTGATGATGAGGGCCTCGCGGCCGCCGCGCATGTCTTCGGTGTTGACGCGCCCGCGCACCAGGATGGCGCCGCGGCCGGTCTCGTAGGCCTGGCGGATGCCGGAGCGACCGAGGATGATCCCGGCGGTCGGAAAATCGGGCCCGGGCATGACGGTGAGCACGTTGTCGACCGTCGCCTGCGGGTTCTCCATGACCATCAGCGTGGCGTCGATGACCTCGCCGAGGTTGTGGGTGGGCACGTTGGTCGCCATGCCGACGGCGATGCCGGAGCCGCCGTTGACGAGGAGCTGTGGGAAGCGCGACGGCAGGACCGTGGGCTCGCGCTCGGAGCCGTCGTAGTTGTCCTTGAAGTCGACCGTATCCTTGTCGAGGTCCTCGAGCATGGCGCCGGTGATGCGCTCCATGCGGACCTCGGTGTAGCGCATCTGCGCCGGGGGATCGCCGTCGACCGAGCCGAAGTTGCCCTGCCCGTCGATCAGCGGCACGCGCAGCGAGAACTCCTGCGCCATGCGCACGAGGGAGAAGTAGACTGCGTCGTTACCGTGCGGGTGGTACTTGCCGATGACGTCGCCGACGACGCGCGCCGACTTGCGGTAGGGCCGGTTCCACTCGTAGCCGGCCTCGTACATCGAATAGAGAATGCGCCGGTGCACGGGCTTGAGCCCGTCGCGCACGTCGGGCAGCGCGCGGCTCACGATCACGCTCATGGCGTAATCGAGGTAGGAGCGACGCATCTCTTCGGAAATCGAGACGACGGTGATGTCGGACGGCGGCGGGGTCTCGCCGCCCGCGGTGTCGGGCGTGTCGGTCACGGAGCTCTGCGGGGACGGTTAGACATGATCAGTATATAGGCGATTCAGACGCCTTTTGCCACGCGGGGCCCCGTTTTCCCCGCATTAGCGCTGGATTTCCGGTGCTGGACGCGCATAGGGGAAGGCCTTAGGAGTCCCCCACCTCGTCAATGGCCGCCCGCAGGAGGCGATTCGATCTTGGCTGCGCCTACCTTCGCCCGCCGCGTCGCCGGCTGGCTGACCCACGACCGGTCCATCGGTTTCGGCCTCGAAAAGATCGGCACCTTCACGCTGCGGCATCCGCGGATCGTTGCGATCCTCTGCCTGGTCGTGACGGCGATCGCGCTGCTGCAGGTGCCGCGGGCCAATGTCGATGGCGACCTGCTGCGCATCTATGCGCATTCGGGCCCGGAATACGACGCCTACGAGCGGCTGGCGAGCACGTTCGGTACTTTCGAGAACGACGTCTACGTCCTCGTCAGCTCGCCCAAGCTGACAGATCCGGAAATCCTCGAGCGGGTGCGCGAGATCGCGTTCGACCTGCAGCTCAACGAGTTCGCGGTGGGCACGCTCTCCCCATTCGAGCTGCGCAAGCCTGCGGATAACGGCGGCACCGTGCCGGCGGTGCCCGAGGGAATGACCTCCTCCGAAGAAGTGGCGGCGGCGCTGACCGAACTCCACGACAACGATCCCATGATGCGCAACCTCATCGCCCCCGACCTCAAGGGGGTGGTGATGATCATGTTCCCGGATCCCGAGCTGACCAAGGGCGACGGGACCAAGGCGATGATCGCCTCGCTCAAGGAGTTTGCCGCGCTCTATGAGAGCCCGGATATCCACGTCGAGCTCACCGGGCCACCGATCTGGACCTCGGAGATGCTCGGGGCAACGGTCAACGACCAGGTGAAGTTCACGATCTATGGCTTTGCGCTGGGCGCGCTAATCGCGTTCATTGCGCTGCGCTCGCTGTTCGGCGCGCTGATCGTCGCCGCGACGCCGTTCATCGCGGTGATGTGGACGATGGGCGCGATCCTGCTGTTCTTCGGCTCGTTTTCGTTCCTGACCGTGATCGTCACCACGCTGGTCCTGGTGATCTCCTTCGCCGAGAGCCTGTTCTTCATCTTCAACTGGATCGCCTACTGGCGCGACGGCATGGATCCGTCCAAGGCGGTGGACGAGACTGTTCGGGTGGTCGGGCCGGCCTCGGCGCTGACGATGCTGACGACGCTGGTCTCCTTCGCCTCGCTGATGCTGACGCCGGGCCAGGGCATCCAGGAGTTCGCGCGGGCGGGCGTCCTCGCCTCGCTGCTCAACTTTACCTGCCTCATGACCTTCCTGCCGCTGCTGCTCAAGACGGCGGTCAGGCTCGGCTTCAAGCTGCCCAAGCCGGCGAACTTCGTCCTGACCTCGCCGATGAAGCTGTCGTGGTTCCTCGCCACCAAGTTCGCGCGGCCGATGGCGGCAGCCGCGATCATCATCACGGCGCTGCTGTTCATCCCCTACTTCCAGATCCAGCCCCACTTCTCGTTCGAGGACATGGTGGCCAAGGATTCGACCGCGCTCACGGCCGCCGAGAACATCGACCAGGGCGTGGGCAGCGTGGCGCCGCTTTACGTGCGCGTGCCGCTGCCG
>JAEZBF010000387.1 GCA_023427545.1 Pseudomonadota bacterium | reverse complement strand
TCGTTCCAGCGCCAGACCACGGAGAAGATGGCGAGCACCGCCAGCGCCGGCGCGGTCAGCGGCAGCACGATGCGCCAGTAGATCTGCCATTCCGAGGCCTTGTCCATGCGCGCCGCATCGATCAGCTCGTCGGGGATCGTCAGCATGTACTGGCGGAGCAGGAACACGCCGGTGGGTGTCGCGACCGTCGGCAGGATCACGCCCCAGAGGTTGTTGAAGAGCCCAAGCGCCGCGATCACCGAATAAAGCGGCACCATGATCACGCTGAGCGGCACCATGAGGGTCGCGAGGATCACCAGCATGACCGCCGTCTGGCCGCGGAACTTGTATTTGCTGAGCGCGAACGCGGCCATCGAGTTGACGATGAGCGTGATGATGGTCGCCATACCCGTCACGAACACCGAGTTCCACAGGTAGCGGACGAAATCGAATTTCTCGAACGGATCGGTGTAGTTGTTGCCCGCGAATTCGACGGTGCGGACCGGCGTGCGCTTGGAGATATCGACCTTGATGATCTCGCCGGGGTTGGCTGGATCGACCATCTGCGAAACCAGCCCGATGCGGCGGACTTCGGCGAGCTGCGCCGTGGTGCCGTCCGGCAAGGTGGCGACATAGAGCGAGAGCGGCTTGTCGTAGCCTTCGACGCTCACCTGCTGGGTGACGTAGGGCAGGAAACTGGGCGGGAACTCCGCCAGCGCCGCGGGGGTCTTGAACGAGGAGGCAACCAGCCAGACCGCCGGGCCGAACATGATGACGAGACCGCCGATCAGCCAGACCCAGGTGACGACGTCGGTCCAGTGCCAGCCTTTGCCGCCGCGCCGGCGGAAGACGAAATCGAGCACCGGCCTCACGTCCGCGCTCCCTTCTGCTCGCCGCGCCGGCCGGCGAGCAGCTGCAGCAGCGTGAGCACCACGAGCACCAGGCCCATGAGGATCGAGGCGGCCGAGGCGAGGCCCGGGTTGCGCAGCGTCGAGGCAAAGCCGGTCTCGTAGATGTATTGCGTCAGGAACGTGGTCGAGGTGCCGGGCCCGCCGCCGGTGAGGACGTAGACCTCGTCGAAGACCTGGACCGCGCGGATCAGGGCGAGCACCAGCACGACGAGGAGGTTGGGCCCGAGCAGCGGCAGGGAGATGCGCCAGAAGACGCGGGCCGGCCTCGTGCCGTCCATCTCGGCGGCCTCATAGAGGTCGCGCGGGATCGCCTGCAGGCCGGCGAGCAGGATCAGGGCGTAAAAGCCCATGTGCGCCCAGATCGAGACGCCGATCGCGGCAACGAAGGCCCAGAAGCGGTCGGTCAGCCAGACCTGCGGGGTGCCACCGAGCTCGAAGATCGCGAGGTTGAGCAGCCCCTGCCGCTGCAGGATCCACTTCCAGATCAGGCCGACGACCACGGGCGAGAGCAGGACGGGAAAGAAGAACACCGCGCGCCAGAAGCTGCGCGCCTTGAGGTCGCGGTTGAGCACCAGCGCGGTGATCAGGGCCACCCCGATCAGTATCGGCACCTGGAAGAGCACGAACCAGAAAATGTTGCGGACCGCGGTCCAGAAGCCGTCCTCGATGCAGCTTTGCGGGTTGAGGTAATCGGTGCAGGTGAGCAGCCGCTGGTACTGCTCCGCGCCGACATAGACGCGGTTGGGCAGGAAGAAGGCGTTACCGCCGGTCAGCGAGTAGGCGACGTTCACCGCGATCGGCAGCAGCACGAAGATGCCGAAGATCAGCATGTTCGGCGCGAGGAACAGCGCCGCCATGCCGCCGATGCCGGTCCGCTTCTGCCACCAGCGCAGCGGCGCATCGATGACGGACATGACGGCCCGAATGGTCGCGGCAAAGACCGCGCCCACCGTGGTTTTCATACTCTGTGGCGCATCGACGGCCACGAACGGAGCTTACTTCTTGCTGGCGTCGGCGACCTTCTGCTTGACGTCCTCGTCGATGCGCGCCCAGACGTCGTCGAGCGGGATTTCGCCGGCGATCACCTGGCTGACGCGCGAGACCAGCGCGCCATAGTAGGCGTCCGACCACTGCCAGCCGGGCATCTTCAGCGCGATCGGCGAGGTCGTCGCGGAGGCCTTGACGAAGGCGGTCAGCGCATCCTTGACCTGCTGGTTGTCGGTCTGGAAGTTGAGGTTGCCCTCGGCCACGACACCCTTATGCGCGGGCAGGAACAGGGTGCGCTCGGAGAACTCCTTAACCACCGGAGCGCTGGCGAGGTACTCCATGACCTTGGTCACCTCTTCGGGGTTCTTGGTATACTTGACGGCAACGAGGCCTGCGCCGCCAGGCATGCCCGAGCAGGCCGCCGGACCGCACGGCGAGCCGGTGGCGACCCAGTCGAAGTTGTCGCCGATCTTGGTGGCAAAGTTCGAGATCTGCCAATTGCCCGAGTAGTAGTAGACGAGCTGGCCGTTGATGAAATCGTCGGCGGCCGGCCGGTATGTCGTGCCGGAGGCGGAGACCCAGTTCTCCTTGTTTATGGTGCCGTCGGCGTTCCAGCCCACGAGCTTGGTGATGAACGCCTTGGTGCCGTCATCGACGGGCGCGGGCATGCCGTCGCTGCCGATGTAGTTGGCGCCATAGGAGATGTTGGGGCCGGTGAGGCGGTGGCCGGAGCGGTCGATCGCCGCGGCCATGGGAACCTGCTGGCTGGTCGCGACCTGCTTGGCCGCGTTCACCCAATCGTCCCAGGTCGCCTTCTCGCCGGGCAGCGCGACGCCGGCCTGGTCGAACAGGGTCTTGTTGGCGAAGCCGCCGGTCAGCGTCAGCTGTGTCATGAAGCCGGTGATCGCCTCGGAGCCCTCGGGGCGCATCCAGTCGGCCTGGTCGCCGAAATTGTCCCTCCAGTACTGCGCGTCCGAGAGGTAGGGCGTCATATCGAGCCAGTGCTGGCTCTGCGCCTTGAGGTTGGTGACGCGCGCGATGTCGGGACCCGCGCCGGCCTCGAGCTGGACCGGCAGCTGCTCCTGGATGGTCGTGTAGGGCACCTCGTCGATGATGACGTTGATGCCCGGATTGTCCTTCATGAAGCGGGCGGTCAGGTCCTTGAGGACCTCGCCCTCGTTGCCGTCCGAGTACCACATGATCCGGACATCGCCGGCGACGGCCATCGTGGTGGTCAGCAGGCCCGCCATCAGCGCGGCGAGCAGCGTTCCGGTCGTTCTCATTTGCAGTCGTCCTCCGCTTGCGGCCGGCTTGTTCCCGGCCTGATTGTCAGGCGTCCAGCACGCTGGTGTGGCCGCCGATCGTCCATTCCGACGGGTCGAGCCGCCGGCCTTCCGCTTCGATCACGCCGTCGGCCCGGAAATGCACCGGGCCGTACTGCGGATCGGAGATGACAAGCATTGCACCTGAATGTGCATCGCACTCAAGGCCGCCGAAACGGGCACGCATTTCCCCGAGGGTTGCCGCTTCGGCGCAATCGGCGACCCGGACAATCCACATGCCCTTGCGCCCGGGCTGCCGGAGTTCGACGCCGGCCGAGGGGCCACTGTCCGCCAGCTCCAGCGGCGCTGCGCCCTTGAGCAGGACCATGCCGTCACCGCCGCGCGCCAGCGCAATGGAACCATCGACCTGGTGCTCGTCGAACGCGACGGTGGGAAACCACGCATGGGTGAAGTCGGGCTGGCCCTCGTGGACATCGAACAGCAGCACGGCGAGACCGCGATACTGGTGCACCCGCGGGAGTGTGCCGTTGCCGCCCCAGAACGAGGGCCGGCCGAAGCCGAACTGGATGGTTTCACCCGGATGGTTGATCCATACCTGTGCCTCGGGAACTTGCCCGAGGCGCAGGTGGAGCGGGGTTTCCTGGTAGCCCCAGGCGTTCCAGCGGTAGGCGGCGACCGAGCCCATGGCATAGTCGCGCGCCTTGTAGTGGTAGAGCCTGGCGATGCGCTGCGGCCCCTGCGCGAAACACCACTCGAGGTGTTCGTCGCCGTTGTGGTCGGCAACGGCCGCGAGCCCGGCCGGCGGGCTGTAACCGTGATCGCGCACGAGCAGGGCCAGCAGCGGCAGTGAATGCACCTTGCAGCCGTACCAGCCGCGGCCCCAGCAGAGCCGCGAGATGGACGAGAGCTCGAGCGTGCGCACGGGCCGCAGGCTGTGCTCGTAGGAGCGGCCCTGGGCTGCGGTGATCATGCCGTGGTGCGCAGATCGCGCGACGATCTCGAGCAGGCGGGAAATGCCGCGCGCGGCGCGCTCGCGGATATCGGCGTCGGGCGCCAGCGCGGCGAGCGCGCAGAGGCCCTTGAGGTCGATGGGGAAATACGGCGCCGAGTTGAACTCGGCCATTTCCCAGAGCTCGAAATGATCGAGCCAGGCACGCACCCGCGCCGCGCCGACTGCGGACTGCTCACGTCCGCTCCGGCGGGAGCGGACGAACGTTGCGTCCGGCAGCATGTCGCCGCCGATGTATGCGGCGGTGTGAAAGAGCAGCGCGTGGTTTTCGGAGAAATACCACTGCACGTCGTTGCCGGGCTCGTCGGTCCAGTAGCGGTAGTTGAGGATGGCGCGGTCGACGCGGTCGCGCAGCGCGGGCTCGACGCTGTCCCAGAAGCGGCGGCGGATCCAGAGCAGCGGGACCAGCATGAAGTCGGCGCAGTCGTAGCAGTCCTCGATGGAGGGCAGCATGCGCGCGATCATCTCGTCGGCACCCGGAGCGCCGGTGGCAAGGCAGGCCAGCGCGCGGATGGTGTCGGCTTCGCTGTGCTGCGCGACGTAGCGGAGGGCCTCCTCGATGCGCGCCTGCGGGGTGGCCGGGGCCACACCCTGTTCGGCGACGTGGCAGATCTCGACGCCGAGTGTGCGCGCCGTACGGAAGCCATCGATGTCGATTGCCAGCGTGTGGTGCCGGAAATCGGCGGGGAGCTCTTCCGATGGGCCGAGGGAGAGCGATGTTGCGCCGGCCGGCAGCGCGCGGTGCACGTCGAAGTGGCCGGCTCCGAGGCCATCGCCGGCGATGGTGATGGTGGCCTGGGCTGTGGCCGGCATCGGCACGGGAAACAGCAGCCGCACTTCGCCTTCGGTGTAGAAGGGCCGGTCGAAGGTCATGCCGTCGAGCAGCGCTTCGATGGTGGAGGCGGTCTCGCCGGGAATCCCGGTCGCGAGCGCGACGGAGGCGGGCGGGCCGTCGAGATAGGTCAGCTCGAAAGAGAAGCGGGCGTCGCGCTCGGCGAGATCGTCGAAATGGACGATCAGCTCATTGTGGCCGGCGCGCAGTTCGACTTCAAAGTCGGCACTGGCTTCGAGGTTGCGGGTGTAGGGCGCGAGCCATCCCACTTCCTCGCCGTTGACCCGCAGCACGGCCCCGCCGCAGGTCGCAAGCCGCAGGCGAGCCTGCCCCGCGGATTCCGCGACCAACGAGGTGCGCGCCGCTGCGGAGATCACGGTGGCGCGGAACCAGAAGCCTGAGAGATCGACGCGAGGGGAGCCGAAAGGAAACCAGTAGCGCTGGGGCTCGAAGGCGTTGCCGACCCGCGGCCGCTGCCCGCGCCGTTCGGCGGCGAACTGCGTCCGGCAGGGATACTGGTGGGGGATGAAGTTCTTCTCCTTGGCAAGGAAGAAGAACGGGTCCATCTCGCCGCCCATCGGGATGTCGGCGACGTCGTAGCGCTGCTCGGTGATGCCGGAGAGCTGCCAGTAGCAGATGGGCTCGCCGGGCTGCAGCGGGCGGCGCAGTTCGTTCGCGGCTGCGCTGCGCACGGGCGTTGTCATGCCACGCCGGACGACCGCTCGCCCGCCCCCGCCCGCCTGCCCTGCATCGCTGCTCCCCGCCGGCCGCTTCTTCGAGCGGTTCGTTACTTGGCAGCTTGCCCGCGCGCCCGGCGTTCCGCAATCGCAAAACGCTGCCGCCGAAGAGGCGGCCGGATCAGTGGAGGCGGCGGGATTCCGGGCCCGAATTGCTGCCGAGCAGCGTCAACCCGGCCCAGAACGGCAGGTAGAGGACCTCGCGACCCTCCTCGTCGGTGATCTCGATGGTCCGGGGCGCAGCGGGGCTGCCGCCGGCATCGATCGCTTCCTCGAGATATTCGAGCGCCAGCTCGCGGGCCTGCAGCTCGGCGGAATCGAGATCGGGATGGACGCTCCCGACACGATCCTCGCAAAGGGAGTCGTTCTCGTCGCGATAGTGGAAGAAATAGCGCACGCTCGTCATCCCGGCCGCTGATAGCGTCTGGTACGATAATTCGTTCGCCCGCAAGGCGTTGCACGCCCGCGGATCGGCGAGTGCAGGGTGTGCCTACTTTGCTGCCTGGGCAAGCCCGGCGAGCACGCGATCGGCCATGTTGGCGCAGCGCGCGCCGTCGAACGGAAAGAGCGAGCCGAAGGCGCCGCTGACCTGTTCGGCGATGGCCGTGCGCAGCAGGCGCCGGGCCCGGTGCAGCCGCGTCTTGACCGTCTCGGGGCGGATCGCCAGCTGTTCGGCGGTCTCCTCGATGCTCATGCCCTCGATGTCCCTGAGCACGAACACCGTGCGGAAGTCGGCGGGGAGGTCATCGACCGCGGTTTCGAGCATGCGGCGGACTTCGCGGCGTGACATCTCGATCTCCGGGTCGGTTGGTGCCTGCATGTTGGGGAAGTAGATCACCTGACCGCCGCTGCGCTCCTGGGCTGTCTCGATTTCCTCGAGGCCAGTGCTCGGCCGCTTGGCCCGCAGCCGCCCCAGCGCTTCGTTCAGGGTGATCCGCGTCAGCCAGGTCGAAAGCTGCGCGTCGCCGCGGAAGGTATCGAGGTGGGTGAAGGCGCGGACGTAGCTCGCCTGCACCACGTCCTCGGCATCGCCGTCGTTGCGCAGGATCGAGCGCGCCGCCCTGAACAGCCGCTGGTTGTGCCGCTGCACGATGGCGCGGATCGCGCCCTCGTCGCCCTGCCGCGCGTGGGCAACGAGCTCCGTGTCGTCGAGCCGCTCGGCATCGGCGAGGTGCCGCATTCTTGCTGGCTTGGCCTTCGTCATTCTCGCAACCACGTCATCCTCCGCGTCAAGGCGGGACGCCGGCGGGAGGCCGGCGTCCCATGTTCAGGGGGCAATGACCAGCTTGCCGGTCATGCCCGGGTGGAACCGGCAGAAGAACTCCACCGTCCCCGGCGCGCCCACGATCATACGCGCTTCCGAGTGCGCCGGCAGGTCGACGTCGAAGCTCTTGTCGCGCGCCGTGGCGGTGTGGCGGAAGATGTCGTCGTTCCGCCAGACGATGGTGTCGCCGGGCTTCACGCTCTCCGGCAGTTCGCCGAACTTCATCTTGTCGAGCACCACGGTGAACTCCGCCGCGAGCGCGGGCGCGGCCGACAGGGCAAGGGAGGCGGCGAGGAGCAGCGCCGCCATCCCGCGACGGACGCCAATGCTGCCCATCGCTACTTGACCATGCCGGCGAGGTGCTCGGCGTGCTGCTGGTGCTCGGTAAAGAGCGTCAGCCCGGTTTCGAGCAGCGACTTGAGCTCGGCGTTCTGCGCGGCGGGGATGAGCGTATCCTTGAGCGCGCCGTTGACCGTCTGGTGGTAGGCGACCTCGTTGGTGAGGTAGGCCTTGTCGAAGGCATCGCCCTCGAGCGCGCCGAGCTCCTTGAGCTTTTCGTCGCCGGCCTTGGTCAGCGCCTGGCTGGTCGGGTTGTCCTCGGGGGTGACGCCCAGCTTCTTGACCAGCGCGAGCGCCTGATCGTTCACCGCCGCGTGGTCGCGCACCATCTCGTTGGCGAACTCGACGACGTCCGGGTTCTTGCTCTTTTCCAGCGCCTGCTTGCCGGCCGCGATGTCGATCTGCCCGGCCGTGTAGGCGATGTGGGCGATCTGGGGATCGGTCGGGGCATCCTGCGCCACGGCGGCGCCGGTCAGCGCGAGGGCGAGCAGCGAAGCGGCGATTACGTGCTTGATCATTGAGGGTCTCCATCAACTGGCAGGGACGAAGCTCCGCTCCGTCCGCCTGCTACCCGATTGGATGGCGCCTCGCCCAAAAGGTTCCCGCCTGTTGCACCGGCCGCAAAAAAGGCGCTCGATGGCGTGGGGCACTGGGGCACAGTGCGAACATGGCGGTTGCGGTCGTCGCGACGCGCACCTGCATGCGGGTGGGCCTGCCCGGCCGTCCCCGGCCGCGCGAGCGGCTGCGTGAACCGATGAGCCGAACAGGAGACTCACCATGACCGCTTCTGTGACCAAGTCCTTCCCCGTCGCCTCCCTCGTCCGCTGGACCGGTCTTGCGGCCGTCGCCGCAGGGCTGATCTTTGCCGGCATACAGCCGATCCATCCGCCCGATTTCCTGCCGTCGGTGACCACCGGCACCTGGGCGACGTTCATGTACGCCAAGCTCGCGATGTGCCTGTTCTTCCTCGTCGGCATCACCGGCCTCTATGCCCGCCAGGCCGACCGCGCCGGCTGGACCGGCCTAGCCGGCTTCGCCCTGCTGTTCGTCACCTGGTTCCTGCAGGCGGCCTTCATCTTCACCGAAGGCTTCGTCCTGCCCACGGTGGCGGCGGCGGCACCGCAGTTCGTCGAGAGTTTCCTGACCCTCGCCAACGGCAGCAAGCCGACCATGGATATCGGACCTGCGGTCGTGCTCTACGGCGTAGCAGGCATCTTCTACATGCTCGGCGGCCTGCTCTTCGGCATCGCCACCGCGCGTGCGGGCATCCTGCCGAAGTGGCCGGCGATCCTGCTTGCGGTGGCCGCGACCCTGACCCCGCTCGCTGCGTTGCTGCCGCACGAGATGCAGCGGCTGGCCGGCATCCCGGTGGGTCTTGCCATCGCCTGGCTCGGCTACGCGCTCTGGTCCGCCCGGCAACCCAAGGTGGTTGCTGCGCCTGCACTTGGCTGATCAGCGCGCGGATCGCAGGTTGATGATGAGCGCGAGCGCCGCCAGAAACGCAGCGGCGAGGAAGGCGAGGCGCAATCCGGCCTCTCCGCCGCTCACCCCCAGGACGGCTGTTGCTGACGCGCCGAAGGCAAAGAGCGCGCCCATCGCCGAGGCGCCGGTGACCAGGCCGAGACTTCGGGCGAGCGACAGGAGCGCCGAGGTCACGCCACGCCTCTCGCCCGCCGCGGCCATGAGCGCGGTGCCGTTCGCGGCCTGGAACACCCCGTAGCCGGCAGTGATGAGGATGAGGCTGGGCACGTAGCCCACGAGGCCGAGCATCGCTGGGAGCCACGTCATCAGCACGGCGCCTGCGAGCACGGCACTCAGACCAGCCGACGTCTTGGCGCGGGTCTCGAGGCGATCCACCAGCCGGCCCGCGGGAACGCCGACGAGCGCGGCGACCGCGGGACCGATGGTCATGAGCAGGCCCATGGCTGCCGGATCGAGGCCGAGCACGCCGGTCAGGTAGAACGGCCCGACGACGAGGGTCGTCATCAGGATCGCGGAGACGAGCCCCATCGACACCAGGCCACCGGCGATGCCGCGCTGCCCGAGCATCGCCAGATGGACAAGCGGAGCTTTGGCGCGCTGCTCCACCAGGACGAACGCGATCAATCCGGCCAAGGCCGCGCTGCCGAGCACGAGGTTGAATGCCGTGACCGGCGTGAGGGTGACGGCGAGGGCGAAGGCGGCGATGGAGCTCGCCAGCAATGCGGTGCCCGGGACGTCGAACGCGAGGCTGCTGGGACTCGCGGGGCTATCGGTGGGCAGGAGCGGGTACGCTACGGCAAAGGCGACCAAGCCGACTGCGCCCATGAACAGGAAGACCGCCGGCCAGCCAAAGCTCGCCACAAGGATGCCGCCGAGTGACGGGCCCAGCGCTGTGCCGACCGCGGACACCGTTCCGAGCAGCCCGATCGCACTGCCTGTGCGCTCCTTCGGCACGATGTCGGCGACTGCGGCGAGCGTCAGCGACATCATCGTCGCCGCCCCGAGCCCTTGGACGCCGCGCGCGACGATCAGAACCCAGAGCTGCGGCGCGAGAGCGGCTGAAAACGAGGCGGCGGCAAACAGCGCCACCCCGCCCAGGAGCACCGTCCTTTTGCCCCAGAGGTCACCCAGCCGCCCGGCGGTGACGAGCAGCGCAGTGACGGTGACGAGGTAGGCGATGACCACCCACTGCGCATCCTGGATCGTGCCACCGAATGCCGCCTGAACGCTGGGTAGCGCCACATTGGCGATGCTCGTCCCGAGCGAGGGCAGCAGCATCGCGAGCGACAGGGCACCGAGTTGCCAGCGGTGGTCCCGCGATCTTGCGGCGGGCGCGACGAGGATCGGAGCAGGCATGCGACACTCCCTTGAGGAACTGCCCGCCACCTAAGCGCTCCGGACTTGTTGCGGAACGCGCAACGATTGCATCTAATCCGTGCATCGCACGTCATGTCGCGACAGGTGCTCCATGCCGGACCTCAACCTCCTGGTGACCCTCGACGTACTTCTGGCGGAGGGGAGCGTGGCCGCGGCGGCGCGCCGCCTGAACTTGAGCCCGTCGGCGATGAGCCGTGCCCTCGCCCGGCTCCGCGAGGTCACCGGTGATCCGCTGCTGGTGCGGGCCGGACGCGGGCTCGTCGCCACCCCCCGGGCGCTGGAGCTGCGCACGCAAGTCGGCGCGATCGTCGAGGGCGCCAACGCGATCCTGCGGCCTGCGGAAAAGCTCGATCTTGCGGCCCTCCGCCGTCGCTTCACGCTGCGCACCAGCGAGGGGTTCGTCGAGACCTTCGGCGCAGGCCTAATCGCGCAGGCGAGACGGGAGGCGCCGGGCGTCATCCTGCAGTTCCTCGCCAAGCCCGACAAGGACAGTGCTCCGCTCCGTGGGGGCGAGGTGGACATCGAGACCGGGGTGATCGATCTCACCACGGCACCGGAGATGAGGTCCGTGCCGCTGTTCGAAGACCGCTGGATCGGTGTCGTCCGCGATGGCCACGCGCTCCTTCAGGGCACCATGACCGCCGAGCGCTACGCGGAGGCGGACCACATCCAGATCCTGCGCCGCGGGCTGCATGGCGGGGAAATCGACGACGCGATGCTGACGGTCGGCCGCACACGGCGGATCGTGACCGTCGTCAACGGCTTCGCAACGGCGATCGCGCTCGCGCGCGACACCGACCTCGTCGCGACCGTGCCGGACCACCATACCGCCGGATTGCGCCACGGCATGCGAACCTTCGCACCGCCGGTCGAGATTGCGGCGTTCACCCTCTCGATGCTCTGGCATCCGCGGATGGACGGCGATCTCGCGCACAAATGGCTGCGCGGACTGGTACGGCGGGCGTGCAGGACGGCGGCGAGGCGCGAGGGGTGACATGGCGCGCCATGCACGTCTCCAGTGCAACCAGCGCGCGTTCCGCACGGGTCCGATCGGGGGTTAGATGGCGCTGCCGTTTACACCAACTCAAGAGGGCTCAAGATGACCACGATCGCCACGTCTGCCCCTGCTGCGTTCTCGGCCACCGTTCAAGGCACTCCGTCCAACGACATCACGCAGGCAACGTCCCAGCGCCTCGCCCGTCTGACCGGGTTGATGTTTCTCCTCACCTACGCCACGTCCATCCCGCCGGTGCTGTCGCTATATGTCCCTGCGCTGAGCGACCCGGCGTTCGTCCTTGGCAGCGGGTTCGATCAAGGCGTGTCTTGGGGCGCCGTGCTCGAGATGGTGCTCATCTTCGCCAACATCGGCAGCGCGATCGCCCTCTACCCCGTGGTCAAGGCGCGGTTCCCCTTGCTGGGGATCGGTTTCGTGGCGGCGCGGATCATGGAAAGCGCCTTCATCGCCTTCGGCATCGTCGCCATCCTCGCGCTCAACAGCCTGCGGCTGCATACGGGCGCTGCCGACGAGGGGACGCTTATGGTCACCGGGCAGGCGCTGGTCGCCTTGCACGACTGGACGTTCCGCCTTGGGCCCGGCGTGGTCGTGGGCGTCGGTAACGGACTGATCCTGGGCTACATGATGTGGAAGACGCGGCTCGTGCCCCGCGCGCTGTCCATTCTGGGCCTGATCGGCGGGCCGGCACTCCTGGCCGGGGGCCTCGGGATGATGCTGGGCGTCATCGAGGTGGGCTCGACGCCTCAGATGCTCGCCACCCTGCCGGAGTTTCTCTGGGAGCTTAGCTTCGGCATCTACCTGGTGGTCCGCGGGTTCAACCCCAAGGCGCTGGCCACCATGGAAGAGGGACGCGCCTGACAACGGTTGCCGGCTGCTGGACGCGGGCGTCAGAACTCGGGGTCGGTCGTGAAGCTGAGCACCGCCTGGAGCACCCGCCGGCCGCCCTCGTCGCGCACGTTGATGGTCATGGCCTTGGACGGGCCGTTGCTGGGCAATGCGTCCAGCGCCGCTTCCGTCAGGGCGCGAGCGACTTCCGATCGCGCCGCCTTCAGGTCGGGGAGCTCCAGGCCAACCTCGTCGGTAACATCAACGTCGTCGTGGATATCGAAAAAGTAGCGCGGCATGATCAGCGCGGCTCCCTCACCATGTGGAGATAGGTCGGATCGAATTGCCCCTGGGCTTTGAGGCTGTCCCAATCGAGGATCGTAACTTCGTGGTTTTCCCAGCGGATAAGGCCCTTGGCCCGCAGCTCCTGCAGCACCCTGTTCACATGAACGCTCGAGAGGCCGAGCACGTCGCCGAGGTCGCTCTGGGTGATCGGAAAATCGAATCTGCGTTCCGGGGCCAGGCCGACGACGTCGAGCTGCGCATAGATCTCGCAAAGCAGGTGCGCGGCATGCGCCACGGCCGGGGTGCGGCCCATGAAGACCAGCCACTCGCGGTGGATGGCGCCATCGATCAGCGTCATCAGCCAGAGGAGGCGGCTGAGGTGCGGGTGCGTCGCGCTGAGGTCACGGAGGGCGGCGTGCGGCGCCAGGGCCACCTTGCATGGCGTGATGGCAAGCACGCCGTGGTCCATGGTCTTGAGCAGCAGGCTGTGGAGGTCGACGAAATCGCCGGGCGTGTGCAGGGCAGTGATCTGCCGGCTGCCATTCTCGACGATCTTGTAACGGGCGGCGAAGCCCTCGACGAGGAGGGTGCTGTTGGTCGGACGGCTGCCCTCGCGAACGAAGTCGGTGCCTGCCGCGATCTGAGTTGGAGGTCCCACAATCTGCTCGAGGACCCTCTCTTCCTCTTCGGAGAGCACGTCCCGTGCCTTCAGCTTCAGCAGTAGTGGTGTAATCGTGCTCACGAGGCGTCAAAGGAAGGTTTTCCACAACGGCACTAGAACACGCCTGCCGCGTTGCCAGTTCCGCCGGGAGGAGGCGCCAGGTGGCGCCCGGACGAGTGCTTGACGATCGCAAGTCGCTGCCCAATCATCGTTTGCCGCGTCCGCGCGGTGCAGCAAGGACCCCCGAGATGACTGCTATCCGCGCACAACGAGTTATCCTGCAGCTTGCGAGGATCCTCGGGCTCGTTCTCGCGTTCTCGGCAACCCCGGCGACCGCCCAGGACGAGACGCAGCAGATCCGGGCGGTGCTCGACCAATGGGCGGCTACGTATTCGTCACCGGATGCGACCGCTGAGGCGATGCTCAAGCTCTACGACCCCGATACGGTGTTCTGGGGCACGGGATCGCAGACGCCGATGGTGGGAGCGGACCAGATTGCGCCCTACTTCACGCGCCAGTTCACTACCTTCAACCCGCGCAAGGTGAGCTTCGTCGAGGCGGTCATCCGCACCTATGGCGATACCGGCACGGCGACCGGGCTCTACCGGTTCGAGGTCTCGACCGCCGACGGCGCAAAGACGGACGTGACCCATCGCTTCAGCTTCGCGCTACACAAGGGCGACGACGGCTGGGTCATCGTCCACCAGCACTCCTCGCAAATGCCGCGCTGAACGCGAGGCGCGCTCTCACCAGTTCGCCGCGGCTCTCCGCCCTTGGGCGCATGGCGGCGGGGCGAATGGCATGCGATCACTGGAGCGTTGATGTTCGGCAGCACCTGCGCTGCCTATAGTGCGTGCTGAAGGATCGACGCGTCATGGACGACATCATCGCAAAGCGCCGAACGGGGTTGGACCGGGGCCGGCCGCTCGATGTCAGCCTGCGCCAGCTGCAGATCTTCTGGGCCGTCGCTCACTCGGACACGCTGACGCGCGCGGCAAAGCAACTTGGGCTGGCCCAGCCATCGCTCTCACAGCAGCTTTCCAAGCTCGAGAGTACGGTGGGGAGCAGGCTGTTCCACCGCCGCTCGAACGAACTCGTGCTAACCGAGGCCGGCAAGTACCTCCTGCCCAAGGCCGAGCAGCTCCTGCGCAACCTCGACGAGCTCGAGGAGGGGCTACGGGAGTTCAGCATCGGCCGGCGGGTGACCATCCGGCTTGCCAGCATCAGCTCGCTGGTGCGGGTGCTCGTGCCGGGCGTTCTGGCGGCCACGCGGGACCGCTTCCCAAGCGTCGACTTCGACATCCAGGAAGCCGCGCCGACCGACATCGTCGAAATGCTCTATGGCCGGCGCATCCACATGGGGCTTCTCGCGGCCAACTCGGTGGCGGAGGCCGGCATCGGCTTCCTGCAGGTCCCGCTCCTTGAGGATCCTTACGCCCTGCTGGTTCCGGAGCCCGTCAGGCTGGACGGCATTACCGATCCCGCTAGCCAACTGAGCGATGAAGCGCTTGCGGTGCTGGGCCGCTACGTGCAGTTCAACTTCGGCACCCAGCACGGCAAGCGGATCGAGGACTGGTATCTCAAGATGCTGCCCGACAGCCGGGTCGTGGCACAATGCCGCAGCTTCGAGATCGCCATCGGTCTGGTGAAGGCCGGGCTGGGCGTATGCCTCGTCCCGGCGCTGTCGACGCTTGCCTGGCAGGGCGTGCCGACCGGGGTGCGGCTCTACCGGGTCAATCTCCCGCCACGACGGCTCGTCGCGTTGCTGCCCTCGCAGTACCGGCGGCAGGAACCCTATGCCAGCGTCGTCGACAGCCTCGCGGCAGCCGCCGCGGGGTTCGCGCTCCCGCCCATGCTGGACACACCGCCCTTCCTGTCGGCCGCCCTCGCAAGCACGGCCTGAACGGCGCTGCAGGCGCTCGTTCGCGAGGGTCGTCGAGCCGCCACGCCGCGGCGGTTTGCGTGCCCTAGACTCACCGAAAGTACAATGGGCGGAAGGGTGTTGAACGCGTTGACAGGGCCTTGGTCCATCCTTAACGCTGCCCAGCTTGGAGGAGTGTGGCGGCGCCGGCCGGCGATAAGCGTGCAACCATAACGATCAGGGCGATGTCCCCGATCGGCTCGGCCGAGTTTCGTCGCCGTTGGAGTAGTTATGACCACAACAGCGCCTGTCTTTCTCGCACCGGCCTCGGAATCCCGAGACTATCTGCCGCTGCTCAAATGGCTGCTCCTGATGGTGCTGACGGCCTTTGGGTTTCTCGTCCTGTGGTACTTCGGCCTGGTGCAGACGGTCGTCGAGCTGGACCGCACCAAGGTTTCGGTGATCATCCTCGCCGTCTTCGCCGTCACTTCGCTCCATTGCCTCTACCAGACGGTGTCCGTCTCCCGCGAACTGGTAGCGGCGCGCAAGGTCAAGCAGGCGGTCGTCTCGGCCGGCAGCGGCGCCCTCGCCGTTGTCGACAACCGGCTGGTCACGTCGCAGGGCACCGTCCTCGAGCCCAGCGTGGTCACTACTCACATTGCCAACCTGCACGCCAAGGCGCGCACACTGGGCAGCGGCCATTTCGACCAGACGCTGCTGCTGCGCTCGCTGGCCGACCAGCTGAGGTCGCGCGAGAAGCTGGGGCTGTTCATTTCGGAATCGCTGCTGCGCCTCGCCCTTCTCGGCACCGCCATCGGCTTCATCCTGATGCTGGTGCCGCTCGCCAACCTCAATGCCTTTGACGTCGAGACGCTCCGCCAGACCCTTTCGGGCATGAGCGACGGCATGGGCATCGCCCTGACCATCACCGTCGCCGGTATCGCCACCGCCCTTCTGCTGAAGTTCGAGTACTACCTGCTCGATGAAGCGATTGCGGATCTCTTCCGCGAGGTCACCGAGGTGACCGAGGTCCACGTTATCCCGACATTCGAGCGCAGGTCCGATGTTCAACGAGCCCAGCCTATTTGAAGGCGGCGATGACGGGACGTTCGTCCCGTTCACCGACATGCTGTTGAACGTCCTGATGGGTTTCTCCATCCTGGTGTTCATTTCGTTTTCGCTGATCCGGCCGGATGCCCTGACCGGCAACGTCAACGTGCAGGCCGACTATCTCATCACCGCCACCTGGCCGGACGGCAGCCCCGACGACATCGACCTCTACGTCCAGGATCCTGCGGGCAATATCGTGTGGTACCGCAGCCTCGAAGGCGGCTTCCTCAGCCTCGAACGCGACGACCGCGGCCTCTTTCACGACACGCTGGTCATCAACGGCCAGAAGATCGAGAACCAGCTCAACCAGGAAACCGTGACGCTGCGCGGGATCATCCCCGGCGAGTACATCGTGAACGTCAATCACTACGTCGCCAACAGCATCGAGCCCGTTCCGGTGACGGTCACCGTACAGCGCGTCAACCCCAAGCTCGAGGTCGTCTACCACGGCGGCACCACCGTCGATCACCGCGGCGACGAAAAGACTGTCGTGCGCTTCACGCTGGACGCCGAGGGCAACTACTCCAACCTCAACGACCGCTTCGTTTCGCTGACGCAGCGCGTCCGCGCCGGCGCCAAGGGCTAGCGCGATGCCAAGCACAACCATCCTCTGGGTAATCCTCCTCTACGTCGCCATCGCGGTCCTGCTGCTCAGCATGAACCTGACGTCGCGCTGGCGCTGGTGGGTCAAGGCGGCGGCGATCGTCATCACCAGCGGCTTCTTCGTGGGCAGCTACTTCGCGCTGACTGGGCTGCTGGGCTGGCCGTCGGCCGACGATCCTCCGCCGCGCTTTTCACTTCTCGCCACACGCGTCGTCGAGCCGGACCGCATCACCGGCAGCACCGGGGTGATTTATCTGTGGCTCGAAGAGCTCGACGACAACAACGTGCCGAGCGGCAAGCCGCGCAGCTACAGCCTCGCCTATACGCAGGATTTCGCCAACGCCGTCAGCCAGGCCCACGACCTGCTCGCGAACGGCGAACAGGTCGAAGGCGCGCTGACGCCGCACAAGCCCAGCGATCAGGATGCAGCTCCGACGCCGCCCTCCGACAACGAGGGCGAACAGCTCGGCACTCCGTACCAGATCACCGAGCAGGACCTGGTGTTCAACAACATGCCGCCGGTCAAGCTGCCGGAAAAAACGCTGCTCTAGACGGCGACGACGACGTTACGCGTGGGCGGCGACGGGCACGGCCGCCCGGTCGCCCTCGCCCGCCCCCATCAGCCGGATCACGGCCGCCCCAAGGTCGCCATCGGGCTCGGTTGCCATCAGCTCGTCGCGCGTGCCGACGAAAGTGACGCGCCCCCGGCGCAGCACGATGAAGCGATCGGCGCGCTCGATCTCGTCGACGAGATGCGTGGTCCACAGGATGCCGATGCGATCGGTTTCCTTGAGCCGGGTCATCTCGTCGAGGATTTCGCGCCGGCTGGCCGGGTCGAGGCCGACGGTGGCTTCGTCCATCAGCAGGACGCGCGGCTGGTGCAGCAGTGCTCGGGCCAGCTCGACGCGCCGACGATTGCCGCCGCTGAGGACGCGGGTGCGCTCCCCGGCGCGCTCGGTGAGGCCGTAGTGCTGGAGTGCGGCGGCGATGCGCTTCTTCGCCACGCTGCGCGGGATGCCGTGAAGATCGGCGTGGAACAGCAGGTTCGAGCGCACGCTGAGCTCGAGGTCTAGCGTTTGCTGCTGGAACACAACGCCGATTCCCGCCAGCGCCGCGGTCGCACTGGCGCGCATGTCGTGGCCGAGAACCGAGATCTTGCCCTCGTCGGGTGTGAAGAGGCCGGTGAGCAGTTGCATGAGTGTCGACTTGCCGGCACCGTTGGCGCCGAGCAGCGCGACGAACTCGCCCGCCGCGACGCTGAGCGTGACGCCATCGAGCGCACGTATCGATCCGAAGGTTTTGACGACGCCGTCGACGCTGAGCAGCAGATCCGAGGCACGCGCCTCGGCCAATTGGGTATTGATCTGGTTCATCCCTATCCGGGCAATCGGACGCCGGAAGCCGGGGCCCTTGCCAAGCCGGTTGTTTTCTTCCTAGCTAGGTAGGCCTTGGTGACATGCAAAATCCAGTAGAAATCTCAGCCAAGCCCCCTCCCGCCGCCGCCACTGCCTGGAACGTGGCATGAGCATCCGGCGTGCCCTCTCAGTCGTCCTCGCCATTGCCGTCCTGCTTGCGCTTGCCCTAGGCGTTGCGACCGGGGTCGGCCTCTGGACGTCGGACGCCATCGTCAAGCGCGTGCAGGGCGCCAACGGCCAGCTCGAAGCCCTGCACGACCTCGATGGGGCTGTGGGGCGCTATGGCCGCGAGGTCATGAACCAGCTGCTGTTCGGATATGACCGGGCGGGAACGCTGCAGACCGCGCGCAACGACATGCAGCGCATCCTCAACGCGCTGGCGCGCGCCACGCGTGAGGAGTTCAACGTCGTCTCGGGCTCGGCGGAGCTGCAGGGCCAGTTGCCCGAGCTCGAACGGGTGCGCCGGATCACCGACCTCTTCTTCACGATCGACAGTGCGGCGGGCCAGTCCTTCATGCTGACCGAGCGCGGGGACCGCGATGCCGCCCTGGAGCTCGTTGCGCGGAAGGTGAACTTCCCGCTCGCCAACGAAATGCAGCCGCTCATCGACCACGCCATCTCCGAGGAGCGTAAGGAGATCGCCGCCAAGACCGATGAACTCGGGGCCCTACGGGAACGCATCGCCTGGACCGGCGTGGCACTGGCTGTCTTGGCTCTGTTGGGGCTCATCGCGGCTGCGATGCTGGCGGCCCGGCAGCTCCGTCGTCAGATCGACGGGCTCGTGGCGCGAGCCCGCGCGGCGCTGAGCGGCGAGGGAGTGGCAGAGACCATTCCGCCGAACCGCGACTTCGCGCCACTGGCGCTGGCCGTGGACGAGGCGGCGGCGGCTGTGCGCGCCGAACGCGAGAAATCCGCCGGCGCGGATGCGCAGCTGCAGATCCTGGACACCGAGCGCAGTCACTTCCTCGCCGACATCGGTCACCAGTTGCGCACGCCACTCACCATCCTGCGTGGCGAGGCAGACGTCGCCCTGCGCGGCGACACGTCCGAAGCGAGCTTGCGCGAATCCATGGAGCGCGTTCGTGCGCAATCCGCCGAATTGGGCCTGCTGCTCGAAGATATGCTGGAGGCGGCACGTCAGGAAGCGGAGGCCGCGCCGGCACCGATGGCTCAGGTCGAACTGACCGAAGTGGTCGCCTCGGCGGCAGGCGAAGGCAAGGTTCTCGCCGAGCCGCGCGAGGTCGACATCGTGGTGGAGCGCACGGCCGGATGTATCGTGGTGCCGGGGGACTTCCGGCGCCTCAAGCAAGCCCTGATGATCGGCATCGACAATGCCGTCAAACACTCCCCACCCGGTAGTACCATTCGTATCGGCGCTGCCCGGCAGGAGCACCGAGTAACCGTTCAGATCAGTGATGAAGGGCCGGGGGTAGCCGAGGAGGATCAGCCGCACCTCTTCCGCCGTTTCTATCGCGGGCGGCAGGAAAACGACATGCTCAATACCGGTTTCGGCATAGGCCTCTCCATCGCGCGACGCATCATCGAACAGCACGGCGGCACCGTAGCCCTGCGCAACCGCTCGGAGGGTGGCGCACTGTTCGAGATCGCTTTGCCCTGCAGTGAAGGGGCGTCGCGATGAAGATCCTGATCGTCGAGGACGATCGGCGGATTGCGTCCTTCCTCGAGCGCGGGCTCACGGCCGAAGGCTATCTCATCGCCGTGTAATACGATGGACGCGACGCGCTGGAGCGCGCCCGCGCCGAACCGTTCGACCTCATCATCCTCGATCGCACCCTGCCCTACGTCGATGGGCTCGAGATCTGCCGCGTGCTGCGGGCGGAAAGGCATCCGGCGATGATCCTGATGCTTACCGCGAGGGCCACACTCGAGGACCGGATCGAAGGCCTGCGCGGCGGCGCCGACGACTACCTGCCCAAGCCCTTCGCCTTCGATGAGCTGCTGGCGCGCATCTTCGCGCTCGGCCGGCGGCGCGAAGCCGTGAGCCAGGAGAGCATTCTGGAGACGGGTCCCCTCAAGCTCGACCCGGCGACCCGTCAGGTCAGCCGCAACGACAGCCCCGTCACCCTGACGCCGCGCGAGTTCGACCTGCTGCGCTACCTCATGAAGAATGCCGGCCGCGTCGTGAGCCGAGAGCGCCTGCTCAACTCGGTGTGGCAGCTCGGCTATGATCCCGGCACGAAGAGCGTCGACGTCTATGTCCGTTACCTCAGGGCCAAGATCGACGTGCCGGGAGCGGAATCGCTGATCCAGACGGTGCGTGGCGTCGGGTACATGATCGCCGGATACACGCCTGCGGATACCCCATAAGTAGGGGGCGGTCTCTCCATTTTCTAACCGGAGACTCAACCCTTTCCAATCTGAGCTTCCTATGTTGGCCCCATTGGAGGAGCACCACGGCAGGTGCTTCGCCGGCACGGCGATCCGTTTCGCGACTGCGTTATGCAACGTTGGAACAGCTTGACAGGCCAGCATAAATCGCCCGGTGTTCCTGGCGCTCCGGGTATGCGGCCGTTGCCTTGCCGGATGTGTCCTGAGGGAGAACACTGCGTGCACAAGAAGACCTTAAGGATGACAGAGGCAGCCTTGCTGGCGCTTGGCCTTGCGACCGGCGCACAGGCGGAGGGTAACCTTGCCTCCAAGCCGACCCGGCTCGAGACCAAGATCGATGGTCCCAACAAGAGCTGGACCGGCAACGACTTCCAGCTCGAAGTCGGCAAGTACTACATCTGGGAGATCACCAGCGACGGCGTTGAGGAGACCCTGGTGCAGGCGCCGGAGCTGTTCCGCAACGCCTGGTTCAACCAGGTCGTGATCAACGACAAGGAAATCCATACCTCGGGCGCGCTCTACGGCTTCGAATACGATGGCGCAGGCACCATCTCGGTCAGCTTCGTGCCCGTCCGGCCGGGGGAGTACACGTTCTCAGTTCCCGGCTACGAAAAGCTCACCGGGACCTTCCACGTCACCGGCAGCAGTCTCACCTCGGGAGCGACCCCGCTGGAGCTCAAGATCGACACCGCAAAGCTCGCCTATTCCCAGACCGAGTTCCAGCTCGAGACCGGCAAGGCTTATCGTCTCGATGTCACCAGCGATGGTCTCGAGGAGCTCGGCGTCGTCGCTCCGGACCTGTTCCAGAATTCGTGGATCAACCAGCTCGTGATCGACGATCTCGAGGTCAAGCTCAACGGCGCCCCGGCTTCGGTGGAATTCGATGATGAGGGGACGATTTCGATCTCGTTCGTGCCGATCCGGCCCGGCAACTACACGTTCTATTCGCCCGGCTACGAGAACTCCGGGCTGACCGGAACGTTTGTCGTTCGCTGACCAAGTGCGCGCGGCCACAGGGTCGCGCGCCTCCACCGCACAACTGGACATACCGACATGCTGAACAGCAAAGCCCTGAAGCAGCTACTCGCCACCGTCGCGACGCTGGCGGGGGTTCTTTCGATCACCGGTGCGGCTGAAGCTGCAGGCACCGGCTACCTCTTCGTCAGCAACGAACGTTCGAACAATATCCTCGTCTTCGATCCCGCGCAGGACTACGCGCAGGTCAAGGACATCAAGACCTCGCGACGCCCGCGCGACATGCATTTCAACGCGGCCGGCACCCTGCTCTATGTCGCGTGCGGCGAAGACGACGTCATCGACATCATCGATGTCGCGACCCTCGAGGTCGTGGACCAGATCCCGGCTGCCCGCAGTCCGGAGCGGTTCGTGTTCAACAAGGACGAGACCGAGCTCTACGTCTCCAACGAGGAGAACTCGACCGTCCAGATCATCAGCATCAAGGACAAGATCATCGTCAACGAGGTCCCGACCGGCGCCGAGCCCGAAGGGGTGATCCTGAGCGAAGACGAAAAGACGCTTTATGCGACGTCGGAAGTGGCGGACATGGTGCACGTCATCGATACCGCAACGGGCGCGGTGACGGACAACATCATCGTCGGCACCCGCCCGCGCCGCTTCGTCTTTGCCAATGACGGCAAGGAACTCTGGGTGTCCGACGAGCTCTCGGGCGAAGTGTCGATCATCGACCGCGCAACCAACCAGGTGATCGACACCCTGACCTTCGTGCCGCCCGGATTCCGGCCCGTCGACGTGACCCCGGTGGGGATGACCATCGACGATGCCGGCGACACGGTCTACGTCGGGCTCGGCCGCGCCAATCACGTGGCGTTCGTCAACGCCCGCACCCACGAGATCGAGGGCTACACCCTGGTGGGCAGCCGCGCCTGGGATACCCGGCTCAGTCCGGACGAAAAACTCCTCTATGTCGCCAATGGCCTCAGCGATGACGTCTCGATCATCGAATTGCCCTCGCGCAAGAACATCCGTACGATTTCGGCCGGCCGCATCCCTTACACGGTGCTTATCCATGAGTAGCAAGATCATCCGCGCGGCGATCGCGGCTGCGCTTGCCACCCCGCTGCTGGTCTCAGCATCCCTCGCGCAGGAAGCCGCCGCCCCCGTAACGGCGGTGGATATCGGCTACGTCGAGCTCGCGAAGAACCCGATGTATGACCCCGAGCGTGCCTACTACATGGTGCCAGTGCGCCAATGGGGTTCCCCGCTTCCCGGTGCCGAGCTCGGCATCGCCGACGCGCAGACCATCGGCAAGGTCATCGGCGTCAATTTCGGTCTCAAGAGCGAGCTCGGCGACTCGATCGAGGATATCACCGCGACCGTGCGCGGCTGGGCCGCCGAGGGCATGCACTTCGTGATCTCGGACCTTCCCGCGGCGGAGCTCCTTGCTCTCTCCGACGCGGTTGCCGACCTGCCGATGACCATCTTTAACATCGCTGCGAACGAAGACAATCTTCGCGGCGAAAACTGCCGGGTGAACGTGATCCACACGATCCCGAGCTATCGCATGCTCACCGATGCGATGGTGCAGTTCCTCGTCTCGCACCAGTGGCGCAACATCCTGGTCCTCCAGGGCCCGCTGCCGCAGGATCAGCAGATCGTCGATGCGCTGCAGCAGTCTGTGCAGTTCTTCGGCGCACGGATCGTCGAGGTGCGTCCGTTCGTGCTCAGCAACGACCCCACCAACCGCGAGCAGGGCAACGTTGCCTTGGTCACCGGCGGCATCGACTACGACATCGTCTACATCGCCGACAGCGAAGGGGAGTTCGCCCGCTTCGCGCCCTACGAGACCAATGCGCCGCGGCTTGTTGTCGGGTCTGCCGGACTGACGGCCAAGGCGTGGTCCTGGGCCTACCAGAACCACGGCTCCTCGGAGGTCACGCAGCGCTTCGAGCTTCAGGTGCCCCGGCACATGGACGACCAGGATTGGGCCGCCTGGGTCTCGACCAAGGCCGTCGTGCAGTCGGTGTTGCGGACGAAGAACGGCGACTACCCCGCAGTTCGCGACTACCTGCTGAGCGAAAAGCTCAACCTCGATGGCGGCAAGGGCAACCCGCTGAGCGTCAGGCCGTGGGATCACCAGCTGCGGCAGGCGATTCCGCTGGCTACGACCAACGCAGTCCTTGACGAGGCGCCCATCACGGGCTTTCTCCATCAGACCAATGACCTCGACACGCTCGGTGTGGACCAGCCGCAATCGACGTGCCGTTTCCCCGGTTGAGGGACGGATGACATATTGAGCGTCGACCACCAGACGACGATCTCGCTCTTTGAGGGTGCCGGACGCGAAGCTGCCATTTCGCGTCCGGCACACTTCCTTCGTGCGATGCGCGGGATCGTGTCGCGCGAATTGTTCAAGTTTCTCCATCAGTACGGGCGGTTAGCGTCCGCGCTTGTGCGGCCCGCACTGTGGCTAGTGGTTTTCGCCGCCGGCATGCAGAACCTGTTCGGCGTTGCGCCGATCGAGCCCTATTCGACCTACATCCCCTATCAGGAGTACATCGTCCCCGGGCTGCTCGGGA
This sequence comes from Pseudomonadota bacterium, assembly GCA_023427545.1. GTDB lineage: Bacteria > Pseudomonadota > Alphaproteobacteria > Rhizobiales > Devosiaceae > JAEZBF01. The sequence continues at coordinate 3,769 of JAEZBF010000387.1, read as the reverse complement.
TGGTGCTGCTGTTCAACGGCATGCAGTCCTCCCTGTCGCTGGTCTATGACCGCGAGATGGGGACGATGCGCCTCGTGCTGACGGCGCCCCTGCCCCGCTGGTACCTGCTGCTCTGCAAGCTGATCGGCGGCACGATCCTTTCGGTCATCCAGTGCTACGCCTTCCTGATCATCGCCCACCTGGTCGGCGCGTCCATTCCGATGATGGGCTGGCTGCAGGTGCTGCCGGCGCTGCTGGTCAGCGGCTTCCTGCTCGGCTCAATCGGGCTGCTCCTCTCGGTCTATATCCGGCAGGTCGAGAACTTCGCGGGGACGATGAACTTCGTGATCTTCCCCATGTTCTTCCTGTCCTCGGCTCTCTACCCGCTCTGGCGGCTGCGTGAGGCGGGGGCCGACTACATTTTCTGGCTGTCGCAGTTGAACCCCTTCACCCACGCCGTCGAGCTGGTGCGCTATGCGGCCTACGGCAAGTTCAACCCTGTCGCGCTCGGAGTAGTGGTGGTTGTGGGCGTTCTGAGTTTCCTGGCAGCGACTGTCGCCTACGACCCGCAGCGGGGGCTTGTCCGGCGCCGTCCGGCCGCAACGTGAGCGAGCAGTTTTCCAGCAAGTGTACCCGATCATGTCCAAAGCACATCGCTTCAACTCACGAGCCCGCTGGATCGCGGCGGCCCTTGCGCTGCTTGTGGCTCAGCTTTCGCCCACTCTGGCCCAGGCGACGACGATCAGCGGCCAGGCGGAAGTCCTCACGCCCTACAGCTTCAAGCTGCAGGACTATGAGGTGTTCCTGCTCGGAGTCGACTCCGTCGAGGTCAAGCAGACCTGCACCGTCTCGGGCAAGATCTGGGAGTGCTGGGCGGCGGCCCAGCGCCAGCTCGAAACGATGCTGTCCGAAGGTGAGGTCACCTGCGAAAGCATGCTCGAGCAGCATTCGCCCAAGCGCATGATCGCGCTCTGCACGGTGAACGGAGAGGATGTCGGTCAACGCCTCGTCGCCTCCGGCTTTGGACTTGCCCTGCCCAAGGAAACCTCGCGCTACAACGACGCGCAGACCGACGCCCGGGTAGCCGGAATCGGGCTCTGGCAGGGCACCTTCACCAACCCCTCGGCGTGGCGAAGCCTCGCGATCCGCGCCCAGTCCAACCGGCCTCAATTCACCGGCAAGCCGATCGACTAGCGCGAGCGCGACTACCGGCCCCCGCGGCAATGTGATTGCCTGCGGCGCGCATATGAGTGCTATAGGCTTGATACAGTTTCCCACGGAGGTGTGGCCGGTGTTTCGGCATGTTTCAGGTTTGTTGTCTGCGGTCGTCGCGTCGTCGTTGATGCTCATTGGTTCCGGCAGCGCGACGATCGCGCAGCAATCCGCGGGCGGGGCGGCACAGGAAAACGTTATCCGCACCGTCGAGCTCAACAACTGGTATCGGGCGATGCTGGTCGAGCGTGAAGCCACGCGCAATCCGCGGGATCTAGAGGCGCTTGCGCGACCGATCTGCGAAGGTCTGGCAGTCTGCCGGGTCGGCATCTGGACCGAGGAATACGCAATGCCCAATGGCATGCCGGTTCGTGCACCCCAGCTCGAAGCCCAGGAATACGCCTTCGGCCGCAACCAGAAAGGCGAGGAAACCTCGCTCTGGAACTGCAACAAATACCCCGAGTTCGAGGCAGAAGGCGCCTGCCTGCCGCGGGTCAAGCCCAACTGAACCTCTTTCCGGGCTGGCGGTCTCAGAAGCCCGGAAGCACCTGAACACCGGGCGCGCCGGCCCCTGGCCCACCTACACCCGGCGGCAACATAGGCTGCCCCAGCTGATCCAGCGGAATGGGTCCGACGCCGCCCTCGGCGGGGTCGGACGGCTTCTCGATGAGGTTGGCGACCGGCTGGTTCAGCCGTGAGGCGCGGCTCTGGTTGAGCAGGAAGGCCCAGTTCGCCGTCCGCGCATTGATCTCGGCGGCCGCCGCGGCTGCTTCGCTGCCTTCGGGCGCCGATGCCTTGATGGTCGCCCACACGCCGCCGTCGTCCTCGACCACCTGGATGTCGAGCTGCATGCCCGAGGCGGTGGTGAACCGGTCGGTCCGCACATCCGGCCCAGGGCTGAGGCTATCGGCGGCGCGCACGTCTTCGACCCTGAGCCCGACGATGGCGGACGCCATGTTCCGGATGGTGTTGCTGTTGGCGGCCTTGCCCTCTGCGCCGACCGAGTGATCGACCTGCACGAGCTCGTAGATGCCGTTGGTCTCGTCGGTCTTCTTCGCCTCGATGAGCACCTTGTCGCCGGAAAGCACCGCAACGCTCGATAGCTGCGTTCCCGGTATGTCGAGAACCGTGTCGAACCACTCCGGAAGCTCGGTGGGGATCGAAACAGCGCCATCGACCAGCCAGCTCTGCGTCTCGCTCGGTATCCGCACGAAGGTGCCGCCGCGGATGTGCGACGCGGGAATGCTGTAGCTTCGCGCGCCGACGATGGTGTCGGACAGCGCCCGTCCGTCGGCCGATGCAACTGTGACATGCGCGAAGCCGCTAGGCGGGGTAGCGGTTGGATCGCCGACCCGGATGTACTGGTACCATTCGGGCTGGGATGTCTTGGCCTCGACCTTGTTCATCCGGGCAAGGCTCAGCACGAGGTCGGACACGATGGTCTTGCGCGCCGGATAGTTTCCGCGATCGGGCGAAACCCAGATCCCGTCGCGCTGCTCCCAGCTGATGCTGTATTGCGGCGTCTGCACGGTGACCTTGCCGGCGTCGGCTGGCTTCTGACTCAGGTCCGGGAACATCGCCTCGCCGCTGCCCGTCTCCACGCCCGAGAGCGTCGGCTGCACGGCCGCAACGGCCGCGACCACGACGGCGAGAATGGTGGCGACGAGGAGGATGAGGAAGCCGCGAGCTGACACGTTGTTCTCCTCAGGCCGCCGGCCGGCGCAGGTAGCGCGTGAGCCGATAACGCTGCCATCCGAAGATCAGGATGCCGGCAAGGATGATGACGAGCGGAACCGCAAGGATGTTGATGAGCCGCAGCCGGTCGCCAAGCGCGTCGATCTCGCTGCGCAGTGCGCCGCGGACGTCGCGCAGCTGCTGGCGCACTTCCACCAGCCGCTGGTTGAACTGGGTGATCGCCTCCTGCTGCTCGGCCGAGGGTTCGAGCGGCGCGCCGCCGGCGGCATCCGCGCCCCCGCTTTGCGCCAGTACCGCCGCAAGCTTCTCCTGCGTCTCCTTGAGCTCGTTCTGGAGCCGGTCTTCGGTCGCACGATACTTGTCGTTCGCGGCGGCCTCGATCCGGTCGACCGTGGTGAACGGGCGGAACGAGATGCCCTGGCCGCGCAGCGCGATGAGCTGGCCGCCTCCGGTCATGCTGTCGAGCGCGTTGATGACGAAATCGGAGTTCTGCGTGACCTGCTGACCGCCGGGGCCGATGTTGAGGTCGTTCGACAGCATGTCGGTGTCGCCGACGACGATGACGTTGAGCGGCTTTTCCGAGTGCTTGACGAGCTCGGGCGCCGGTGGCGGTGTCTCGCCGTTGGGCCCGGGCGGTGGCGGTGGCGGCGGACCATCGGGGAAAGCGGTATCGACTTCGCCCGTCACCCGGGCGGCGAGAACCTGCTGAACTCCCGAGGGCTGGTATTTGGCCGTAAGCTGCGTCGGCGCATCGCGCCGGAGCACTTCGGCCTGCGTGAAGAGCATGCTGTTGCCGGTCGTCTGGATCAGCGGCGTCATCACCGTCGAGCTGGACGCGATGTGCTGGATCGAACCCGATGTGGCGATGCGCATCAGGTTGAGC
>JAEZBF010000354.1 GCA_023427545.1 Pseudomonadota bacterium | reverse complement strand
CGCAGAAGAAGATCGGCCGGCCGCGCCAGCTCTACAATGGCGCTGTGACCCGGGATTACGTGCCGATCAGCGCGCGCTAATTGGCAAACTGCCTTCTCCCCGACTGGGGAGGAGGCTTGGCTCCGTCAGCGCGTAACGTAGGAGAGCACCCGCTCAACCGGATCGGTGACGGGTGCCTCAGGCGTGCCGTTGTCCATCATCTGCCGGATGCGGGCGAAGCCTTCCAGTTGCCGGGCGGCGGCGTCGGTGTCGAGGAGTGCACGGACGGCCCCGGTGAGTTCATCGAGGTCGGGAGCGACGAAGAGCACCTCGGGCACGAGCGCCTCGCGCAGGATGTTGTTGGGCAGACTGACGTACTTGATCTTGTATTTGAGGTAGCGGCGGGCCTGGCCCATGTTGGCCTGGTAGTAGCTCACCATCGGCACGCCCGAGAGGGCCAGCTCGAGCGTAGCCGTGCCCATCGCGGCGCACGCGGCGAGCGCTTCGGCATAGGCCTTGTTGCGTGCGGCACCGTCGGACAAGACCTCGACTTTAGCGGGCCAGCGCGCGACTTCCGCACTGAGACGCGCCTCGAGTGCTGGAAGTGTGGGCAGGACGAAGCCGGTCACCCGTGGATGGTTGGCAAGCCGTTCGGCGACGGCCCGCATCAGCGGCAGGTGACGCTTGAGTTCGCCGTCGCGGCTGCCGGGGAGGAGCAGGAGAGGTCCGCGCTCTGGCACCTGTGTGCGCTGAACCAGACGCTTGGCTGCGGGATGGCCCACATAGCGCGTGGGCGGGCCCTGCAGCTCGGCCATGATCTTGGGCTCCATCGGCAGGACCGACAGAACCTCCTGAAACAGCGGCACGAGCTTCTTGGCGCGCTCGGGTGCCCAGGCCCAGACCGAGGGGGCGACGTAGAGGACGATTGGGGTCTTCAGGCCCCATTTGCGGATGTGCCCAGCGACCACGGCGGAGAAGATCTGCGCGTCGACGAAGACTGCGACGTCGGGCTGGAAGGCCTTGAGCGCGCGGGCGGTCTGCCAGGCGCGGAACAGCAGCCACGGAATGCGCGGCAGAATTTCAGCGCCGAGGACGGAAAGCTCGCGCATCGGGAAGATGCTACTGAGCCCCTGGGCGGTCAGCTCCGGACCGCCGACGCCGACCACTTCGACATCGACCCGCTCACGAAGCCTGGCGACGAGATCGGCAGCGATGCGATCGCCCGAGGGCTCGCCGCAGAGGATGAAGAGTTTCAAGTCGCCGCCTGCCCGAGCGCGAGCCCGACGACGCTGATGCCTGCGGCGAGGGCCGCCTTTTCAACCAGGGGCCGGTCGACGATGACGGCCCCGCCGGCTTCGACAGCAATAACCGAAATGCCGGCCTTGCGGGCGTTCTCGACAGTTGCCGGACCGATCACGGGGATATCCATGGAGAGCGGCTGCCGCGGCTTCAATGCCTTGGCGAGGATCCAGCCGCGTTCTTCGTGGTCGGTCGCGGCGCCCCGCTGTTCGGCGACCCGGGAGAGCAGCGCGTCGGTGCCCTTGGCATCCTCGGCTTCGCAACGGCCTTCAGGCGACATGACCACGGCCTGGCCGATGTCCTTCCAGCCGAGCTCGCGTGCCTTCATGAGCGCCGAGCGAGCCCCGGCCTGCTCTGCCTCGGTCAGCTCCGGCCCGGCAATCGCGCCGTCGGGGGCGATCAGTTCGGGTGCGATCTCGTGGATGCCGACGAGCTGAGCGCCGGTGCGGCCGGGCAGCATCACCTCGAGCCGCCGCGCCATCTCGGCGGTGCCCGCAGTCGTTCCGGAGGAGAAGCCGAGATAATCCTGCAGGGCCTGCCAGGTTTCCTTGCCGACATATCCGGCGAGAAGCACGTGCGTGAAGCCGCCGTCGCGCATGGCATCGAAGATGATGTCCATGGCAGCAGGCGGAAACTGCGTGACGACGTTCGCAGTGAGATCGGTGCGGCCGGTGATCGCGAAGACCTCGAGGTCCACGCCGCGCCGGTTCGCCGAGTCCAGAATCTGGGTAACAAGGTCACCAGCACCGGCGACCAGGCAAAACCGCCCGTCCATCTACTCTTCGGCGCCGCCGTTACGCGGCATGCAGAGCGGGCGATCGGCAGCGCTGGCGATGAAATCGACGATGTCCTGAACCAGCGGCTCGGCTTTGAACAGCGTCGCGGTGTCGTCGACGCGCTCGCGCAGGTTGCCTTCACTGGAAAACAGCATGCGGTAGGCTGCGCGCAACCGATGAATGGCCTCGCGGTCGAACTTGCGGCGCTTGAGGCCGACCAGGTTCAGCCCGGCCAGCTTGGCGCGGTTGCCGACCGCCATGCCGTAGGGAATGACATCGGCATCGACCATGCTCTGCGCGCCGATGAAGGCATGGGCGCCGATCCGCACGTTCTGGTGCACTGCACAGACGCCGCCGAAGATCACGAAATCGCCGATCTGGCAGTGACCAGCGATGCCGACGTAGTTGGCGAGGATGACGTTGTTGCCCAGCCGGCAATCGTGCGCGACATGGGTCTGCGCCATGAGCAGGCAGTTGTTGCCGATACGGGTCTCCATCCCGCCGCCGATGGTGCCGGGATTGACCGTGACGCCTTCGCGGATGATGCAGTTCTCGCCGATGATCAGCCGGCTCGGTTCACCCTGATACTTGAGATCCTGAGGCTCGTGCCCAAGCGAGGTGAACGGGAAGATGCGCGTGCCGCGCCCGATCTCCGTTCGGCCCGCAACGACAACGTGGGAGACCAGCTCAACGTCTTCGTGCAGGACGACGTCGTCGCCGATGACCGAGTACGGACCGATCTTGACGCCTTCTGCGATCCTCGCGCTGGGGCTGACGACGGCAGTGGGATGCAGTTGGGCGTGGCGCACGACTATTGCTCTACGATCATGGCGCCAATTTCGGCGTCGGCTACGATAACGCCATTGACGATGGCGCGACCATGGAAGCGGCCGACGGTGCGGCGCTGGTGGATCAGCTTGATGTGGTACTCGAGCCGATCGCCCGGCACCACAGGCCGGCGGAACTTGGCCTTATCGATGGTCAGCATCAGCACGATGGGCTTCTTGCCCGCGGACGATTGGGCGTGGATGACCACGGCACCGGCGGTCTGGGCCATGCCCTCGATGATCAGCACGCCCGGGAATATGGGCTTGCCGGGAAAGTGGCCCTGGAAGATCGGCTCGTTGAACGTGACGTTCTTGATGCCGATGGCGGAGTCCACTCCGTTGATATCGATGATCCGGTCAATCATCAGGAACGGATATCGGTGCGGCAGCGCCTGCAGGATGTCTTCGATCTCGAGCTTGCCCAAGGTGGCCGGAGCTGCCCCTTCGCTGGCTCCCGCGTCGGCAGACTCTTTCACGTCAAGGGTCACTTCGGGCCTCTCGCAAGCCGTTGTACCGCCGCCCACATCCGCCAGGCTTGCTCTACGTCCTGGGCCGGCGAGCCGATGATCCTGGAATTCGGGGGGAAGCTCTTGGCGACCCACGAGGAGGCCAGAACGGTCGTTCCGGAGCCGATCGTGATGTGCCCGGCAAAGCCGCCACCGCCTGCTACCGTTACGTTGTCTTCGAGCACAACCGAACCCGCAAAGCCGGTGAAACCGACCACCATGCAATTCCGACCAATCCGGCAATTGTGTGCAACGACAACAAGATTGCCGATCTTGGTCCCTTCGCCGATGACTGTATCACCCAGTGCGCCGCGGTCCACAACCGTGTTGGCGCCGATCTCCACCCCATCCTGGATGATCGTGCGGCCCAGTTGAGGGACCGGGACGAGTCCACCCTGCCCGTCCGGCAGGTAGCCGAAACCGCTGACGCCCAGCCGCGCGCCGGCCATGATCACCGCGCGGTTGCCGACGTAGGTGTATTCGATTGTGCAGTTGGGGCCAATTTCGCAGTCGCGTCCGATAGATACGCCCGGACCAATGACGCTGTTGGCACCAATAATCGTACCTTTACCGATGTCGACATCGGCACCGATGCTAACGTTGGCGCCGAGGCGGACGCCTTCCTCCAGGCGCGGCGCCGGGCCGCTGCCGCTCACCCAGGCCTGAAGCGCGTTGGGGTAGAGGGCGGCGCTGAGTTCGGAGAAGACGATCTGCGCCTTGTCGCACGGTAAGCCGATGGCGCTGGATGGGACGCTGCCGATCAGGTCAGGCGCGGCGAGGATGACGCCAGCACGGGTGCTGCCGAGCGCATCGGCAAATTCCCCGGAGGTGGCGAAGGCGATGTCCGTCTCGCAGGCGGTCTCGAGATCGCCAACACCGGAGACGATGCGGTCGCTGAGCTTGCCGTCGGTCCAGAGGTTCGTCCTGCCGATGGCGGCAAGGAGGGCGGAGATCGGCCGCTCTCCAGCGGATCGGTAAAACCGGGCGTCAACCATAAAGGCCTGCAAAAAACCAGGCCGCGGCACGAGGGCGCCGCGGCCCGAAAACCCTATCTTCCGCCGACCGTCAGAGCAAGGTCTGGAGCGTCAGCTGGAAGAGCTGCGTACGGTCGCTCGACGCCTTGCTCAGGACGTAGGCGAAGTCGCCGCGCAGCGGACCAAACGGGCTGTCCCAGATGATCGAGGCGCCGACC
>JAEZBF010000259.1 GCA_023427545.1 Pseudomonadota bacterium | reverse complement strand
AAAGATGCACGTACCTCATTTAAGTCCTCCCAGGATGGCAGGCTGGATCGCCCGTCCGGTTCAGTCGAAAAAGCGCGTTGATCGCCAGGGTCCTCCAACCCTTTGAGGGCGACGCCAAAATGGTGTGACGCGCTTTGCCTCGTGTCAAGCGCAGTTACTTGGTCAGACCAGTGACGTGAACTGACCTGCCATTTCCAAGGATTTGGCTTTCAACTGGCTGGGCCAGCATAGTTGCGCGCCACCGAGAGCGACCTGATCAGCGCTTTACGTTGAGCTGGCCGTTTTCGCGCATGGTAAGGACGCCGTTGTCGAGCAGGTGCTTGATGACCTTCGCGACGGCCGAGGGAAATACCGGCAGCTCGCCGGTAACCCGCCGGATGGCTTCGTCGCGATTTGGATAGTCGCCCAGCCGCAGCGTCGACTCGACGTACTCGAGCACATGCGCTTCGATCTTGTCGTCGTCGCTCATGCGGCTGTCCTCAGTGCACGTTTATCATTTTACAGCCGGGATGGCCTCAAGAGCAACGAAACGCCGCTTGCGTGCCTATCGTCATGTCCGGGAGGTGTGGCGCGCCCAAGGGGAATCGAACCCCTGTTCCCGCCGTGAGAGGGCGGTGTCCTGACCGCTAGACGATGGGCGCGGTGCAACCAATATCGACGCGATGCGCCGTTCCGTCAACCAGCGGCCCGTGCAGTCCGGCCGCTGTTCCGCTGGCGCGCCCTAGGGGAGTCGAACCCCTCTCTGCACCGTGAAAGGGTGCCGTCCTAACCGATAGACGAAGGGCGCAGGCAGCGTGGTGCTGCGTATAGAGGTGCGCCCCGCGCTAGGCAAGTACTCAACAGCCGCTGAACGTCACGGGACGCTTCCAGCCGCGCGGCCTGTCGCGCACGTCGACGTGGATGAAGTTGCGGCCGGGATAGCAGCCCAGGCCGCCGACGTCCTTCTGGCGCATCGCGAAGGCGATGAGCTTCTCCTTGGGGACGCCCGGGATGAAGAAGTCGGTTGCCATGCACTTCATGTGGAAGGAATTGTCGGCGCCGCCCACGCTCTGGTTGTAGGCGGGGTCGCGGTGTGCCGAGTTGGCCACGATTTTCTTGCCAAAATAGCCCTCAAATTCCCAGATGACGAACCGGAGCTTGGGCGAGAGGCAAAAGGTGTCGACCCGGCTCGAGGCGACATAGGTGCCCCAGTCCTTGTCATAGCCCCGGTAAGCGGGCCCGCTGCCATTGGCAAACATCGCAAGCGGAAAGCAGCCGCCGAGCAGGGTCACCGCCAGCAGCGCAACGAGCAGTCGTTTCATCGCAAATTCCCCGACGATCCGGCGCAGGACCGTGCCCGTCCTGCAACATCGGGGAAATTAGGCCGCCGCCAGTGAATCGCGGGCTAAGCGCCGTGGTTAGGGAAGCGTGAAGCGGGCCCTAGGCGCCGCCTACCACACCCCGGTGTTCGGCATGCTCGACCACGGCTCCTGCGGGGGCAGGGCATCGCCCTGCTGGATCAGTTCCACGGAGATATTGTCGGGCGAGCGCACGAAGGCCATCCGGCCATCGCGGGGCGGACGGTTGATGACGATGCCCATGTCCAGCAGGTGCTGGCAGAGCGCATAGATATCCTCGACGCGGTAGGCGAGGTGGCCGAAGTTGCGGCCGCCGGTATAGACCTCGGGGTCCCAGTTGAAGGTCAGCTCGACCTCGCCGCCCTCGTCGTCGGGCGCCCGCAGGAATACCAGGGTGTAGCGGCCTTTCTCGTTGTCGGTTCGCCGCACTTCCCTGAGCCCCAGCCCCTCGCAATAGAACCTGAGACTGTCGTCAATGTCGGTCACCCGAACCATGGTGTGGAGGTATTTCATGGGTCTCCCTCAGGGTATCTGCGTAGGCCTGCGCTAGCCGTAGCGACGGCGGAACCTAGCAAGCGGCGAGAGGCATCGGCAATCCCGCAACACCCCAGCCGAACGTCGACGCCGGCCCCCAAGAAAATCGAAAGGTCTTCTTAACTTTTGGCTTTGAATCGGACAGACTGACGGCTGTCTTGTAGTACCTCGCGTGCGGCGGGGGCGCGTACGCAAAGGCGTTGGGGGCATGGCGGCGAAGTTTTCAGCCGAGGGCGACAAGCCCGGAGTCCGGGCGGTCGGCGCTGGGGCGCGCGACGGGGTAGAGGCCGGCGCGGCGGGTCACGATACGGCGCTCGACGTCATCGAGATCGTCGGCACCATCAAGTGGTTCGACGTTGCCAAGGGGTTCGGTTTCATCGTTCCGGACGATGGGCGGCCCGACGTCCTGCTGCATGTGACGTGCCTGCGCCGCGACGGCTACCAGACCGCCTACGAGGGAGCGCGCGTGGTGGTCGAGGCGCTGAACCGGCCGGGCGGGCTGCAGGCCTTCCGCATCCTTTCGATGGACGAATCGACAGCGCGTCATCCGGCGCAGATGCCGGCGCCGCGTACCCATGTGAGCGTCGAGCCGACCAGCAAGCTCGAGCGGCTCGAGGTGAAGTGGTTCAACCGCATCCGCGGCTTTGGCTTTCTGTCGGCCGGCGAGGGGCATCCCGACGTCTTCGTCCACATGGAAACGCTGCGCCGCTTCGGGATAACCGAGCTGCGGCCCGGACAGCATGTCCTCGTGCGTTATGGGCACGGTCCCAAAGGCCTGATGGTAGCCGAGATCCGGCCGGATGGCTGGGGCGACGCACCGTCCTCGCACTGACGCAGGGCAGGGGCTTTCCCTTGCCCTGTGGGTTCGCTAGCACGTATGGAGGGCTGTGAGCCCGGACCTCGCGGTTCGACAGGCTCACAATGAGGTCCTCCGCGATGCACCGCGATCAGCCCTATGCCCCCAAGGCCTTTCCCTCAGTAGACCTCATGGTGAGCTTGTCTAACCGCAGGGTCGTGGCACCCCTGGACCCTCAAGCACAATGACGACTCCCCTCCGCCGCCTCGGCCTGCTCCTTGCGGTGCTTTTAGCGCTGCTTCCCGTGGCCGCCTGCAGCAGCGAGAACCGCGCAGTCCTGCACACCGCGAGCGGCGACTATCCCTTCAACGTCGAGGTGGTGGATAACGACGCGACGCGGGCGCAGGGCCTGATGTTCCGGCAGGAGCTCGCGCCCGACGCCGGCATGCTCTTCGACTTCTTCGAGGAGCGGCCGGTGGCGTTCTGGATGCGAAACACCTTCATTCCCCTCGACATGGTGTTCATCGGCGCCGACGGCATCGTGAAGTCTATTCACGTTAACGCGCGGCCGCAGGACCCGACCTCGATTCCGTCGGGCGTGCCCGTTCGCTTCGTGCTGGAGATCCCCGGCGGGCGGTCGGTCGAGATCGGCCTCAAGGCCGGCGACCGCTTCGAACATCCTCGCGTCGGCAGCCCGGCGAAGAAGTAGTGGCGACTGCATCGCCGTTCAGCGGCTGATCGTCATCACCAGAATGGCGACAAGGTGCAGGGTCGCGCCGGCCACCACGAACGTGTGCCACAGCGCGTTCTGGAACTTCAGCTTCTCCCAGAGGTGGAAGACGATCCCGGCGGAGTAGGCGATGCCGCCGGCGAGGACCAGCCACAGCGATGCGGCGGGCAGCGAGTGCGCCATGCTGCCGAACACCAGCACGCCGCTCCAGCCGATCGCGAGGTAGAGCACGATCGCCATCCGCCCGAAGCGGTGCGGCACGATGAGCTTGAGCGCGATGCCGATGAGCGAGGCGCCCCAGACCAAGGCCATCAGCAGATCCGCGTAGGGGGTATGGCCAATCGCTGCCAGGAACGGCGTATAGGTGCCCGCGATGAAGAGGAAGATCGCCGCCTGATCGAGCCGGGCCAGCACGCGCTTGGCCGGTGACAAGGGCGCGAGGTTGAACGCCAGCGACACCGAGAGCACCGTCAGCAGGCTGGCGAGATAGAGGATCAGCGCCGGCAGTTCCGGCACGCCCTGCATCACCGCGAAGACGATGATGAGCGTTCCGATGACGCTTGCGGTAACGATCCCGACGCCGTGTACCACGCCATCGGCGATGATTTCGCCAATAGTCGAGTGACGGCTCCTGTGCCACCAGGTCCGTTCGCCGGCTGCTTTGGTCGGCGTCTCGTTGGTCACCGCGTTCTCCTCGTACATGCAAGGTGGGGCATCCCCACCGTACATACAACCGGCCACCCCAACCGTTCCCGCGCCCATTCGACACAGGGTCTGACGATGAATTCGGAACTTGCGCGGCGAGCCTTCGTTGTTGCCGCGATACCTAACTTAACGGAGGCTTGATATGGCTGGCGAGAAAACCCTCAACGACCTTTTCCTCGATACCCTCAAGGACATCTACTACGCCGAAAAGCAGATCCTGAGGGCTCTGCCGAAGATGGCCAAGGCCGCGGCCTCGCCGCAGCTGAAGGCAGGCTTCGAGAAGCACCTGCAGGAGACCGAAGGTCAGGTCGAGCGGCTTGAGCAGATTTTTGAGATGCTCGGCAAGCCGGCGCGCGGCAAGACCTGCGAAGCGATCCTCGGCCTCGTCGAGGAAGGCAAGGAGATCATGGACGACTTCAAGGGCACCGTCGCTCTCGATGCCGGCCTCATCTCCTCGGCGCAGGCGGTCGAGCATTACGAGATCGCGCGCTACGGCACGCTGCGCACCTGGGCGGAGCAGCTCGGCATGCGCGACGCTGCCAAGCTCCTCCAGCAGACGCTGCAGGAAGAAGAAAACACCGACAAGACGCTGAGCCAGCTGGCGACCGCGGACGCGAACAAGAAAGCCGCGTAAGTCGGAACAGGACTGACTTAGCGCGGGGTCCAGACGGGCCCCGCGCTTTCTATTGCTCGGACGCCGGCGCCACCGCAGCGTCGCATTCGGCGCGGGTGTAGGAGGCCGTGCGGAACGGCGCCGCGACTTCAGCGGCTGTCTTCTCCGCAAGCGCCCTGAACTGCTCCACAGTCATCCCGGTCGGAATCAGCTCGGCCGCGGCGCGGGAGAAGCCCGCCTCGGACTTCGCCTTGAGGTCGGCGGCCGCAGCCGCGTCACCGGTCGCGGTGGCGAGCAGCCCGAACGCCGCCGCGCACCACATCGTCTTGCTCGTCTCGGCGCTCGGGGCAGGGGTCGCGGCGCCCTGCTGGGCGGACGCAGGCATGGCTATGCCGATGAGGAGAAGGGCGGCAAGAATGGGACGCATGCACTGGCCTTCGGGGATCGTTTCACGCGCGAACGCTAGCCCATGGGCTATTCGCCCGCCACGCTGAATTGCGGGGGCGTCGACCGGTCGCGGGCTAGATGTCGTTGCTATGAAGGTTGTTCACCCGGGGCATGGGTGAGAGGCTGGGGTTGCGAAGCTCCAACTCTTGCCAGAGGCCCCGGATGAACGTGCACAAGAATGCGCGGCTGACGCCGCGAGGTCGAGTCCTGATGATCGAGCGGATCGAGAGCGGGATGCCGCTTGGCGCTGCGGCTATTGCGTCGGGTGTGTCGCGGCAG
>JAEZBF010000207.1 GCA_023427545.1 Pseudomonadota bacterium | reverse complement strand
GAGCACGATCGTCCTGCGGTTTCCATCCGCAGCCGCTTCGTCGACTGCTTCGGTCTGGGCGAAGCGGCGGCCATGCTCGCCTCGCTCCAGGCCTGCGATGCGGATATCCCGCTCGGCCAGGTCCGCGTGCTCGGCGGCGCCATGGCCCGTGTGCCGGAAGAGGCGACGGCGTTCGCCCACCGTTCGGCGCGCATCATGGTCGCAAGCCTTGCGCTCTATGCCGACCCCACCCGCGCGGCGCACTTCAACGCATGGGCGGAACAGAGCATCGCGGCCATCGCCCCCGGTGACGGCACCGCCTACGTCAACTTCGTCCAGAACGAAGGCCCCTCCGGGCTCCGTGCTGCCTACCCGGCCGCTACCCTGCGCCGGCTGCAGCAGGTCAAGCTGCAGTACGATCCCGAGAACCTCTTCCGGTTGAACCAGAACATCCCGCCCGCCTGATTGGCAGCGGGACTTTGGGGGGGCGCGGCCGGCGGCAGGTGACTGTCGTCGGCCGCTGCCGTTCGGCGGGCTGTTGGCCGGAGGTAAGTTTCTCGCCGGCGAGGATTGTTCCCGCGCAAAAATACTACTAATGTCCGCCACCCGCTCCGTTAGCGGGCATGGGAGGATACACATGCACATCAAAGCTTTGCTTGCAGCGGTCGCCGCTGCGAGCCTGATGATCTCTGGCTCGGCCATCGCGCAGGAGAAGAAGCAGCTCGCGTTCGTCGTGAATGCCTCTTCCGATTTCTGGAAGCTGGCCGAAGCCGGGGTGAAGAAGGCACAGGCCGAGCTCGGCAACGGCTACGAGCTCCAGTTCCGCTACCCCGCGCAGGGCACCGCGGCGCTCCAGAACGCGCTGATGGACGATCTGGTCGCCGCCGGCACCGACGCCATCATGATCTCCTCGGCCGATCCCAAGAACTCGATCGACGCCTTCAACCGCATTGCCGCTCAGGTGCCGCTCTTTACCACCGACTCCGATGCACCTCAGTCCAACCGCATCGCCTATCTCGGCTCGTCCAACACCGCCGCCGGCGTCCAGGCCGGCGAGGAGATGGTCAAGGCCATGGGCGGCAAGGAGGGCAAGTGCATGGGCTTCGTCGGCTTCCTTGATGCCGACAACGCCAAGGAGCGCATCGCCGGCTTCAAGCAGGCCATCGAGGGCAAGAACATCACGCTCGTCGACGTCCGCGGCGACGACGTGGACTTCACCCGCGCCCGTTCCAACGTTGACGACGTGCTGGTCGCCAACCCCGAGATCAACTGCATGGTCGGGTTCTATTCCTATAACCCGCCCAAGATCTACGAGGCCCTCCAGGCCGCCGGCAAGCTCGGCCAGATCACCGTCGTCGCCTTCGACGAAGACCCGGTGACCCTCGGTGCCGTCAAGGAAGGCTCCTTCGCTTCGACCGTCGTCCAGCAGCCCTTCGAATGGGGCTACCAGGGCATGAAGCTGATGGCCGCCTACCTCAATGGCGACAAGTCGGGCGTGCCCGCCGATGGCCTGATCATCGTGCCGACCGCGGTGATCAACAAGGACAACGTCGATCAGTTCTCGGCCGACCTGAAGGCCAAGATCGCGAGCGCCGGCTGATCCGCATCTGACAGGCTGCGGCGCGGCGCCATGGGGCCCGCGCCGCAGCGCTATTGTTGGCCATGAGCACGCTTTCACTGTCGCCGGACGCTTCGGCGGAGCAGCCGTTCCTGCGGTTGAGCCGCGTCCGCAAATCCTATCCCGGCGTCCTGGCGCTGGCCGGCTTCGACATGGAGGTCCGCCGCGGCGAGGTCATCGGCCTCGTCGGCGAGAACGGCGCCGGCAAGTCGACGCTCATGAAGATCCTCGGCGGCGTCATCGCCCCCGATAGCGGCAGCATCGCTATCGACCGCGTCGAATACGGCGCGCTGACCGTCGGCGGCTCGATCCGTGCCGGCATCGCCTTCGTCCACCAGGAGCTCAACCTCTTCGACAACCTCGACGTTGCCGCCAACGTCTTCATCGGCCGCGAGCCCCGCAAGTTCGGCATCCTCAACATCGTCGATCGCGACAGGCAGCGCGCCGCCGTCGCCCCGCTGCTCAAGCGCCTCGGCGCCAACTTCACCCCAGACACTCCGGTCTCGCGCCTCTCGCTCGCCCAGCAGCAGCTCGTCGAGATCGCCAAGGCGCTGAGCTACGACGCCCGCCTCGTCATCCTCGACGAGCCGACATCGAGCCTGCCCATCGCCGAGACCGAGCGCCTGCTCGAGGTCATCGCCGGCCTCAAGGCCGAGGGCATCTCGGTCATCTTCATCTCGCACCGCCTGCAGGAGGTGGAGCGCGCCTGCGATCGCGTCATCGTCCTGCGCGACGGCGTCCAGGTCGGCACCCTCGAACGCGCCGATGTCAGCCACGCCGCCATGGTCCGGCTGATGATCGGGCGCGACCTCAAGGTCGCCTACACCCCCGGCAAGGCCGCGCCAGGCGAGGTCGTCCTGGCTGCCACCGGCATGCGCACCGCCGCCTGGCCGACCCGCCCGGTCGATCTCGCGCTCCGCCGCGGCGAAATTCTCGGCCTTGCCGGCCTCGTCGGCTCCGGCCGCACCGAGCTCGCCCGCGCCATCTTCGGCGTCGACGCAGCGGTCGGCGGCAGCATCACCCTCGAGGGCGCCCCGGCCGCGATCCGGGCCCCCTCCGATGCTACGGCCCGGGGCATCTTCCTCGTCCCCGAGGACCGCAAGGGGCAAGGCATCCTCCTCGACCTGCCCATCGCGCAGAACATCACGCTCCCCAACCTGCCCGCCTATTGCAGCGCCGGCCTCGTCTCGCCGTCACGCGAGAGCGCCCGCGGCCAGTCGAGCAAGGCCGACCTCGACATCCGGGCGCCCAACGTCGCCGTGCGCACCGGCAGCCTCTCGGGCGGCAACCAGCAAAAGGTGGTGCTCGCCAAGTGGCTCGCCATGAACCCGCGCGTCATCATCCTCGATGAACCCACGCGGGGCATCGACATCGGCGCCAAGGCCGAAATCTACCGCCTCATGCGCGGCCTCGCCGATGCCGGGGTAGCCGTCCTCATGATCTCCTCGGACATGGAGGAGGTGATCGGCGTCTCCGACCGCATCGCCGTGATGCACGAGGGCGCGATTTCGGGTGTATTGAATCGCGACCAGTTCAGCGAAGAAAACGTCCTTCTGCTGGCGGTGGGCAAACAGATCGAAGGGGCGGCGGCATGAACAAGAAGGACCTCGGGCTTCTGGTCCTCATCCTCGTCGTCGGGCTCGGAGTCTATCTCCGCAACCCGCTGTTCCTCTCGCCCAACAATCTCGCCAATACCGCCAACCTGATCGGCCTTTTCGGCATCTTTGCCATCGCCCAGGGTTTCGTCATCATCACCGGCGGCATCGAGCTCTCGGTCGGCTCGATGATCGCGCTGCTCGGCGTGCTCTTCGTCGACATGGTCGGCCGCCTCGGCGTTCCATGGCCGATCGCCGCCGCCATCGTGCTTTTCCTCGGCCTCGCGCTGGGGCTCATCCACGGCCTGCTCATCACCCGGCTCAAGATGCAGCCCTTCGTCGTCACGCTGTGCGGCCTGCTGATCTACCGCGGCGTCGCACGCGGCTACACCGCTGATGCGACAGCAGGCTTCCCATTCGGCAGCGAATACCCCGGCCTCGACTTCTTCGTCGCGCGTCCATTCGGCATACCGACCTCGATCTATGTCCTTGCAGTCGTTGCGGTTATCGCCTGGATCGTACTTCACCGCTCGGTCTTCGGCCGCTTCCTCTACGCCGTCGGCAAGAACGCGGAGGCGGCGCGCTTCTCGGGCATCCGCACCAATCTCGTGGTGCTCGCCGCCTACGTCATCTGCAGCGGCCTCACCGCAGTCGCGGCGATCTTCTTTGCCATGTACACACGCTCGGTCCAGCCCTCCGGCCACGCCAATTTCTACGAGCTCTACGCCATCGCCGCCGCCGTGCTGGGCGGCTTCTCGCTCCGCGGCGGCGAAGGCTCGATCGTCGGCGTCATCCTCGGCACGATCCTGCTTCAGATCCTGCAGAACCTCGTCAACCTCCTCGGCATCCCCTCCTCGCTCAACTTCGCGGTGATGGGCACCGTGATCCTCGTCGGTGTCATCGTCGACCAGCAATGGGGCGCCTTCCGCGACCGCCGCCGCACCCTTAACGCCGCCCGCAAGGCCCCCATAGAGCAAAGCCAACCCGCCGAATAAGGGCCCCGCAGTCGGGCTCCTCCCGCCCGCAGTTAGGCTTCCTCTCCCGCGAGAGCGGGGGAGGGCCACCGTAGGCGGGGGGAGGGGGCGGCCCCGTAGCCTCAGTAGCCCTCATGGTGAGCCTGTCGAACCACGAGGGCGTGCCCCCGCCTCTCAGTCAGCGCCTTCTCCCCTTGAGGGAGAAGGTGGCCGAAGGCCGGATGAGGGGCCGTCCAGTCACCCCCTGGCCAGGCCACATGAACCCAAACAGGGATTCCCGCATGGCGCGGGGATGGGCCGTGTGTGCGCCCTCAGTGCCTCTCATGGCGAGCCGCCGCCCCTGGCCCGACGTCACCCCCGCATCGCCCCACATTTTTTCTCACCCTCATGTCGATTCCCCACGTCTGCGTTCGTCGCGTTGGCAAGGGCAGGGCGATGGTGCTCCGCCGCCACCAACGGAGAAGCGAAATGACCACCACCCCGATCTGGAGCACCGTCGCAACCCTCGCCGCCCGCGTGACCTTCGCTGGCATCTTCGGCATGGCGCTCTACTTCAAGCTCACCGGGATCCACGCCACTGCCGGCTACATCGAGATGATCGGCCTGCCGTTCCCGCTGTTTCTCGCCTGCTGCGCCGCTGCCTTCGAGCTCGGCCTCGTTCTCGCCTTCCTGACCGGCGCATTCATGACCGAGGCGGCGCTCGCCGCCACCGCCTACGTGCTCTTCCTCGCCTTCAGCTTCCACGGGCCGGCAACATGGGGTGCCAGCGAGGTCGGCTTCGGCTTCTTCGTCGATCACTTCAGCTTCGCGGCCGGATTGCTCTTCGCCGCCGCGCATGGGCCGGGCCGCTTTGCCCTCAACCTGCGCGTAATCCCGCAGTCGGTCCCCGGCGTCACCGCCCGCGCCTGACCGAACCCGAACGCATCCCGAGATGATGGGGGCCGCTTGGCCCCCACTTCTTTTGCGCCGCCCACCCGCCAAATAGACCTGCCGGATTCAGCCTTTCGCAATGGCTCTTCTCTACCACTCGGCCGCTGAACGACTTCGGATGGCCGCATGTGGCGCATCTATGATTGCATCGTCTACGAGCACGACCAGCTGTACGTGGCTCTGGCCGTGGCGGTCTGCGCGCTCAGCAGCTTCACCGCCGCGGGCGTCGTCCAGCGCGCCTTTCCCGCCGAGGGACGCCGCCGCCTGCTCTGGCTGATCCTGGGCGGCGTCATCACCGGCGCCGGCATCTGGACTACCCACTTCACCGCCATGCTCGGCTTCGCCCGCGAGGTCGGACTCTACTTCGATCCGCTCGCGGCGGTTCTCTCCTTCGGCCTTTGCACGCTGCTGTCGATCCTGGGCTGGATCAGCGGCTTCGGCGATCGCAGCCGGATCCGCGGCCTGGCCGCCGGCATCCTGATCGGTATCGGCCTCGCCATGGCCCACTTCTTCGATATGACCGCGCTGCGGTTTGCCGGCGAGATCACCCTCGACACCGACCTGATCGTCATCGCTCTCGTGATTGGCATCGGCACCACCATGCTCGCCGGGCCGCTGATGCAGCGCCTGCCGGCGACCACGCTCGGATGGCCGGCGGCGATCGCGATGATGGTGGGGACGCTGATCCTCCACTTCGTCGCGATGTCGGCGATCAATCTCGCGCCGGTCGGCGGTGCGTGGCAGCCGGAAGGTGTGGAGCTTGCCAGCGTCGGCGCCGCCGTGGTCGCCGCGTGCTTCATGCTGATCGCCGCCGCCCTCGGTCTCGCCTTCCACAGCCATCGCATGACCCAGGTGACCGAGGCCGATCGCAAGAAGCTGCTGGACGCGCTCGAGGCCCTGCGCGCCAGCGAAGTGCATCACCGCGCCTACATCGAGCTCAACTCCCAGATCCAGTGGCTGGCAGATGCCTCCGGCCGCGTCCTCGAAATGGGACCCAGGTGGTGGGAGATTGCCGACATTACGCCCGGCGACGACATGAGCGAGGGGTGGATCAGGGTCATGCACCCGGACGATCGCGAACGGGTCCTCGCCCGCTGGGCCGAAGCGCTGGAGACCGGCGTCGGCAGCATCGCCGACGCGCGCTACCGGCTGCGGCTCAGGGACGGCACTTACCGCTGGTTCCGCGCCCGCGCGCGCCCATTTCGCGACGAAACCGGCCAGATACTGCGCTGGTATGGCTCGCTCGAGGACATCGACGATCAGGTCGCGGCCGAAATGGCGCTGCGCCAGAGCGAGGAGCGCTACCGCCTCGCCTCGCAGGCCACCAACGACGTCATCTGGGACTACGACTTCGCGAGCGACACCGCCACCTGGACCGGCGCGCTCGACAAGGTTCTCGGCGACCCCGGGCTCGACGAAGGGACGACCTTCCAGTGGTGGCTCGATCACGTCCATCCGGAGGATCGCGACTGCGTGCTCGCCCAGCAGTCGGCCATGGTCGCATCCGGCGGCGAGCAGATCAGCCAGGAGTATCGGTTCGCAACGGGGGACGGCAGCTACATCTGGATCGCCTCGCGCTCGGTCCTGGTGCGCGACGGCGAAGGCCGCCCCGTCCGCCTCGTCGGCTCTATGCTCGATATCACCGCACGCAAGCAGGCCGAGGCCGAGCTCCAGCGTGCCGCCTTCCATGATCCCCTGACAGGACTGCCAAACCGCGCGCTTTACGCCCAGCGTCTCGATGCGGCGATCGAGGATGCCCGGCGCACCGGTGAGATGGTCGGGCTGATGGTCCTCGATCTCAACAACTTCAAGACCCTCAACGACAACATGGGCCACGCCGCCGGGGACCGGCTGCTGCGCGAAGTGGCGAACCGGCTATCGAGTACCGTGCCACCGGGGGTGACCGTCGCACGGCTCGGCGGCGATGAGTTTGCGATCGTCTCGCCGGGTTTGCGGCCGGCCGACCTGACGATGAAGACGGCGCGAGAGCGCCTTGCGCCGCTCGAGGGCCCGGTCACCATCGAGGGTCTGCAGATTGCGATCAGCTATTGCGTCGGCGCCGCGCTGTTCCCCAAGGATGCCGACAACGCCGCCGAGCTGCTCCGCGCCGCCGACCTCGCGCTCTATGCCGCCAAGGCCGAGCTGCCCGGCACCATTCGCGGTTTCAAGCCCGAGATGCGCCAGGCCTCCCAGGCTCGCGCCAAGGCCCTCAGCAACGCCAGGCTCGCGCTCGCCAACGACGACATCGTCCCCTTCTACCAGCCCAAGGTCGACCTCAAGACCGGCCGTATCGATGGCTTCGAGGCGCTGCTGCGCTGGCACGATCATCTCGGCCTGCAGCCGCCGGCGAGCATCGCCGCAGCCTTCGGCGACGCCGAACTGTCGATCCGCCTCACCGACCGGATGCTCGACCGCGTGCTCGAGGACTGCCTCGATTGGCGGGATGAGCAGATTCCCGTGGGGCGCGTGGCCATCAACGTCTCCGCGGCAGATTTCCGCCGCGGCGACCTCGCAGACCGCATCCTCAATCGCATCACCGACGTGGGGCTGACCCCCGATGCCATCGAGATCGAAGTCACCGAGACCGTCCTGATCAACCAGCTCGGCGGACACGTCACCAGGGCGCTGGAGACGCTGCGCGCGGCGGGGATCACCATTGCGCTCGACGATTTCGGCACGGGCTATGCCTCGCTGACCCATCTTCAGCAGTT
Source organism: Pseudomonadota bacterium (assembly GCA_023427545.1). GTDB lineage: Bacteria > Pseudomonadota > Alphaproteobacteria > Rhizobiales > Devosiaceae > JAEZBF01. The sequence continues at coordinate 820 of JAEZBF010000207.1, read as the reverse complement.
CCCCGTCGACGTGCTCAAGATCGACCGCTCTTTCGTCGACCGCATCGGCTCCGCCAGGCGGCGCGACACCGCCGTGATCGATGCGGTCATGCAGATGTCGCGCAGCATGGGCATCCGTACCGTGGCCGAAGGCATCGAGCGGGCCGAACAGGCCGAATACCTGCGTGAGAAGGGCTGCGACCTCGGCCAGGGCTACCTGTTCTCCCGGCCGGTGCCACCCGCGCGCGTCGCGGCAACCATCGAAGCCCTCCAGGAGCGCCGCTGGCAGGAAGCCGAGGCCGAGCAGCTCGCCAACCGGTAGTCCGGTCGGAACCCAGTGCCTCCCCGCCACCCGCGCCCGCGCCGCTAACCCGGCGCTAACCATCCTTCCCCCGACCGGCGGGCTCTGGTATCAGCGCGCGACCAGCGTCGCTTGGCGCGCACACGAGACCTCATGCCCACGCCCCTCGACCACATCCGCAACTTCTCGATCGTCGCCCACATCGATCACGGCAAGTCCACGCTCGCCGACCGCCTGATCCAGATCACCGGTGGGCTGGATGCGCGCGAGATGGCCGGCCGGGAGCTGGTGCTCGATTCGATGGACATCGAGCGCGAGCGCGGCATCACCATCAAGGCGCAGACCGCGGCGCTCGTCTACGAAGCGCGCGACGGCAGGCGCTACAACCTGAACCTCATCGACACGCCCGGCCACGTCGACTTCGCCTACGAGGTGTCGCGTTCGCTGGCCGCGTGCGAAGGGGCGCTGCGCGTCGTCGACGCTTCGCAGGGCGGCGAGGCGCAGACGGTCGCCAACTGCTACACCGCGATCGACCAGGGC
>JAEZBF010000351.1 GCA_023427545.1 Pseudomonadota bacterium | reverse complement strand
GTTCACCGGTGCACCGGTGATCCCGACCAGGCCAGTGACCGCTACCGCGCCAGCCAGGCCGCGTACGCGTCGAAGGTGTACGGCCGGCCGAGGAAGTCGGCGACCAGGTCCGCGGCGTCGCGGGAGCCGCCGGGGGCGAGCACGCGGTCGCGGTAGCGGCCGGCGGCGTCGGGGGAGAAGAGGTCGTCGGGGTCGAAGGCGGAGAAGAGGTCCTTCGCGATCACCAGCGACCACATGTAGGTGTAGTACGCCGAGGAGTAGCCCGACAGGTGCCCGAAGCTGGCGAACATGTGGGTGCCGTCGATGTAGGGGAACGGCGCGTAGCGCTCCTGCAGCTCCCGCATCGCGGCGGTGAGGTCCGCGGGTCGCGCGGTGTGGAACCAGTAGGACATCGCGGCGTAGAACATCTGCGTCCGCGCGTGGTAGCCCTTGCCGAAGTCGTCGGCCGCCCGCATCCGCGCGACGAGCTCGGCCGGGATGGGCGTGCCGTCGCCCCCGACCGCGAAGGTCTGCAGGACGTCGGCGTCCCACGCCCACTCCTCGAGCATCTGGCTCGGCGCCTCGACGAAGTCCCACTCGGTGGCCACGCCCGCGAAGCGCGTCCACTCACCCGCGCCGGCGAGCACGTGGTGCACGAGGTGGCCGAACTCGTGGAAGAGCGTCACGACGTGGTCGTGCTCCATCAGTCCGCGGGAGAAGTTGCACACCAGCACGCCCTCGGCCAGCTGCCGGCCGGCCAGGCCGTCGACGAGCGTGAACTGCGCGGCGTGCTTGTACTTCCCCTCGCGCGGGTGGAGGTCGAGGTAGATGCGACCGATCCGCGTGCCCTCGCGCAGGACGTCGTACGCCGTCACGTCCTCGTGCCACACGGCGGCGTCGGGCACCTCGGCGTACGCGAGCCCGAACAGGCGTGAGGTCACGTCGAGGAGGCCCTGACGGACCCGGGCGAAGTCGAAGTAGGTGCGCACCTGCTGGGCGTCGACGTCGTGCCGCTCCTGCCGCACCAGCTCCTCGTAGTAGAGGGAGTCGGCGGTCGTGATCGCGGTGGCGTCCGGGACGTCGCGGCGGTAGCGCTCCAGCAGCAGCTCCAGGTCGCGGGCCATCGGCTCCTCGGCGGCTGCGGCGATCCGGTCGATGAAGGCGGGGATCGCCGGGCCCTCGCCGATCATCTTCACCGCGGCGTCGTAGGAGGCCCAGTCGGCGTAGCCGACCAGCGTGGCGAGCTCATGGCGCAGCGCGAACAGCTCCTGGAGCCGGGCCTCGTTGTCGGGCCAGCCGCGGTCGAGGAAGGCCGTCGTCACCTCGCGACGTACGCCGGCGTCGTGGGCGAACATCCGCACCGGCACCGAGTCGGGGTAGTCGGTGGTGACCGTGACGAGGCCGTCGTCGTCGACGGGGTGCGCGTCGAGCCAGTCCTGCGGCATCCCGGCCAGCCGGTCGGGGGCGACCCGCACGGTGCGGACGTCGTCGCGGATCGAGCGGCCGAACTCCTGGCCGACCTCGGTCAGGCGCGCGTTGACCTCGGCCAGCCGCGCGCGGGTCGCATCGTCGAGGTCGACGCCCGCGCGGCGGAAGTCCTCGAAGGTCTTGGCGAGCAGCCGGCTCGCCACTCGGTCGAGACCGGCCGGATCGGCCGCCGCGAAGACGTCGTGGAGCGCGCGGTCCTGACGCAGCTCGGTGGCGAGCCGGTCGACCTCCACCTCGGCCTGCTCGCAGGTCGTCCGCACGGTCTCGTCGGGGTGGACGTTGGCCAGCAGCGAGGACACCGCGGCGACGTTCGAGAGGTGGCGCGACAGCTCGTCCCACTGCCGCAGCAACGCTGCGGTCTCGGTGGGCGGATCGGCGCGCAGGGCGTCGGCGATGGCCCGGGCGCCCGCCAGCCCGTCCGCCGTCCGATCGGAGACCCAGTTTGCGACGTCGTCCGTCCGGGGAAGGACCAGCGGGGGAGGCGTGTCGGTCACGCCCCCAGCCTGCCACCTGCTCCCGCCGCCACCCGCCACCCACCGCTGGAGGAACCGTGCGCCACGTCCTCGCCCTCGTGCTCACGCCCCTGCTCCTGGCCACCCTGGTGGTGGCGAGCCCGCTCCCTGCCCACGCAGGCTCGACGGCCCGGAAGGACCCGGCGGACACCGAGAGCCGTCTGGACCTGAAGCGGATCTCGCTGAAGACCGTCAAGCGGGCCGGCGCGACCAGGGTCGTGGGGTCGATCGCCACGCACGAGCGGTTCAGCAAGGACGACCTCGACAACGCCAACTCCCTGCGGGTCACCTTCAAGACCGGGCCGAACCGCTACCGCGGCGCCCACGTCCTCTACATCGGTGACGACCTGGTCGCGACCCTGTGCACCTACGACTCGCCCACGCAGACCGGCGGGGACGACTGCTCGACCCATCCCGTCAAGCGCACCAGCGCCACCTCGGTCCGCTTCGTCGTCCCGCGCGCGGCGATCTCGCGGAAGAAGGTGCTGCGCTGGCGCGGCCATGCGATGGCGTGGACCCGGAGCGCCGGGTGCACGACCGCCCCGATGTGCAACGACTTCCTCGGCGCCGGCGACGCCGGCCGCGGCTTCCTCCGCTGGCGCGCCTGAGCACTCCCGACCACCCTCCCGACGAACGGATCCTCATGCGCCCCACCCTCGCCAGCACGCTCGTCAGCCTGCTCGTCGGCCTGCTCGTCACCGCCTCCCTCGCGCTCGCCCCCGGGGCCGCGCATGCCGGGTCGGCGTCGAAGAAGGACCCTAACGACACCCAGGGCCGGCTCGACCTGGCCCGGGTGGCGGTGAAGACACAGGGCAAGAAGATCGTCGGCACGGTGACCACGCACGACGCGTTCACCGAGGCGGACCTCGTCGTCCCGGCCGCCCTCGGCATCGACTTCAAGGTCGGTCGCGCGGGCGGCGGGGACAAGGTGCGCGGCATCGCGATCCGCTCGCGCGACGGCAAGCTCGTCGCCAACATCTGCACCTACACCGAGGCCAGGCTCGAGGGGTTCGCCTGCTCGAAGGTCTCGGTGAAGCGGGTGTCCGCCACGGCGGTCCGCGTCGTCGTCCCGCGCGCCAAGGTCGCCAAGGGCGCGAAGACCTACCGCTGGCGCGGAGGCTCCTTCGCCCCCGACGGGATCGCCGGGTGCACGACCTCGCCGTTCTGCATCGACAAGATGGTCAGCAACCCGAAGAAGTGGTTCCGCCTCAAGGGCTGAGCTGGTCGCGGCGGCGGGACAGGTAGGCCCGCTCGGCCGGGTTGTCGGTCGCGGAGATCGCGGCGTCGTACGCCGCCCGCGCGTCTGCGCTGCGCCCCAGCCGCCGCAGCAGGTCGGCGCGCGTCGCGTGCCGGGCGTGGTAGGCCTGCAGGCTCGGCTGGACCTCGGCGAGCCGGTCGACCTGGGCCAGCGCAACCGCCGGCCCATCGAGCTCGGCCACCGCGACCGCGCGGTTGAGGGCGACGACCGGACTGGGCGCGACGGCGTACAGCTGGTCGTAGAGCGCGGCGATCTGACCCCAGTCGGTCGCGCCCGCCTCGGGCGCGTCGGTGTGGACGGCGTTGATGGCGGCGAGCAGCTGGTACTGCCCCGGCGGCGCCCCGCCCGCGCGACGGAGCTCGAGGCACTCCCGCACCAGGGAGTGGCCCTCGGCGATGAGCGCGCGGTCCCAGCCGCCCCGGTCCTGGTCGCGTAGCGCGACCAGCTCGCCGTCGGCGACGCGGGTCGTGCGGCGCGCCTCGGGGAGCAGCATCAGCGCGAGGCCGGCGACCTCGGGCTCGCGGCGCAGCAGGGTCCGCAGGATCCGGCCCAGCCGGACGGCCTCGGCGGTGAGGTCCTCGCGCAGCGAGTGCTCGCCGGAGCTGGCGAGGTAGCCCTCGTTGAAGACCAGGTAGACGACGGCGAGCACGGCGGACAGCCGGCTGGTGAGGTCGGCGGCCTCAGGGACGCGGAAGGGGATGTGCGCCTCCCGGATCTTCCCCTTCGCGCGGGTGATGCGCTGGGCCATCGTCGTCTCGGGGACGAGGAAGGCCTGTGCGATCTCGGCGACGGTCAGCCCGCCGAGCAGCCGCAGGGTCAGTGCGACCC
>JAEZBF010000086.1 GCA_023427545.1 Pseudomonadota bacterium | reverse complement strand
ATGCCCACAAACCAACCGGTGGAGCTGGATTCACGAGTATAGACGGACCGGTTGGTCCCGTCGTTGGTATAAACGGTATCGCGTTCTGGGATGGCCATTGCGAGCTCCTTTGTTTCTTACCGTATGGCCAGAAAAACGCCTCCCTCACGGAATCGTTCCCGATTGATCCCGAGCCGACGGGGGCGATTGTGCGGCAATACTTTGACTGATCTTACGGGCCCAGCTCCTTTGCGTGCGTAGATGGGCTTGGCTGGTTGCGCGGCTAAGCCCGGACACGCATGATCAGCGCCCAACCAAGGGGAGGATGGATTGGTTAGCCCGCAGGCCCAGCGCCACATCGGAATGCTCTTTGCCAACCCCAAGGACAGGGACAAGCCGCTGGCCGACAGCCGCCGCGACTGGGAGCGCGAGGCAGCGGAGCTGCCGCTTGCGAATAAGTCGCAGGTGAGGCCGGTGATCGCGGGTGGCATCGCGGCCGAGTGGGTGGAGGTGCGGGGCGCGGACGCCGGGCGCGTGCTGCTGTTCCTGCACGGCGGTGGCTATAATTCGGGGTCGGCGATCACCCACCGCAAGCTCGCCAGCCATCTCGCAGAGGTGACGGGGCTGCGCGTGCTGGTCCCCAACTATCGCCTCGCGCCCGAGCATCCGTTTCCGGCGGGGGTTGACGATGCGCTAGCTGTTTACGGCTGGCTTCGCGGCCAAGGGCTTGAGCCCGACGAGATCGTCGCCGGCGGCGACTCAGCCGGCGGCGGGCTCACGCTCTCCCTGCTGCTGCGCCTGCGCCAGCGGGGCGACACCATGCCGAAGGCGGCTGTGCTCCTCTCGCCCTGGACGGACCTTACCGTCTCGAGTCCATCCTACACCGAGCTCCAGAAGCTCGATCCGTCGATCTCACAAGAGAGGCTGCGCCGCTCGGGCCTCTGGTATGCCGGGTCAGGCGATCCGGCCGATCCGATGGCATCACCGCTCTTTGCTGACCTATCGGGCGTGCCGCCGCTGCTGATCCACGTCGGTGGCCATGAAACCATGCTGGACGACAGCCGCATCTTCGCCGAGCGCGCCCGGGCGGCCGGTGTGGACGTCAGCTATCGGATGTGGCCGGGTCTCTGGCACGTTTTCCACCACCAGCATCCCGACGTGCCCGAGGCCACCGAGGCGCTGCAGGAGATCGGCGCCTTCGTGCGCAGCCGCTTCCAGCAAGCAGCTGCGTGAGCGAGGAGCCAAGAAAAAGGGCCGGGAGATGATCTCTCCCGGCCCTTCGTTTCCTGCCTAGCCGATCAGCGGCTGGCGATTGTGATCAGCGGCGTGATGCGCCGGATGTTCACGCGGCGGTTGAGCCGTTCGGCCGCCTGGGTGCGGACCTTGAGGAACTCCTCGCCATAACCCTGCGTCACCAGGTTCTCCGGCGGCACATGGTAGAAGTCGGTGAGGATGCGCGCGACGGTTGCCGCCCGCAGGTCCGACAGGATCAGGTTGGCCTGGTCCGAACCGACGGCGTCGGTGTGGCCTTCGATCAAGAAGGTCTCGGCCGGGTTCTTGTCGAGCAGGGCCAGCATGGCCTTCGCGACGTTGCTGAGCGCTCCGACCTGGTCGCGCGAGATCGTCGCCTTGCCGGAGTCGAAGGTCAGGCCGCCGAGCTCGAGGCGACGCACGCTGTCCCGGATACGGGCCGAGTGCTTGACCTCTTCGATCGTGTAGATGCGGCGGACCGGCTCGACCGGAGGCTGGCTGAAGAACAGCTGGACTTCCTCCTCGTCCGACTGGTCGGCATCGAGCATGTACTCGCTGGCACGGATGTTGAGCCGGAGCGGAGGCAGGTCCTCACCCGGATCGCGCCAGTTGCCCGAAGCGAAGTCCTGGTCGTCATTGCCGTAGGCGAGCACGATCTCACGACCGTCCCGAGTGATGCGGGAGCGGCTGACGATCGAGCCGTCGCGGGCACGAACGGTGACGATCTTGCTGCCATCGGGGCGTTCGATGGTCTCGCGGACGCGCCCGTTACGCAGCCGCTCGTAATAGATCTCGTCCTCGTTGGGATTGTAGAGCCGTCCACGATCCTGCTCGGGGCTCTGGATCACCAACTGGGTGCCGATCTGGAAGATGAACTGGGGCAGGCTCGCGATATTGCCGCCGCCGCCCTGTCCGCCACCCTGACCACCGCCGCCTTGGCCACCCTGACCCCCGCGAGGACCGCGCGGATTGTTGCCGCCCTGGCCAGCCTGACCCTGACCACCCTGACCCTGGCCAGCCTGGGCAGGAGCATTGTTGTTGGTCGTGTTGTTGGTCGTGTTGTTCGTGGTGGTGTTGTTGGTCGTGTTGTTGACGGTAGTGTTGTTGACCTGCGTGTTGTTATTCACGGTCGTGTTATTGACCGTGGTGTTGATGATCGTGACGTTCGGAGGCGGCGCGAAGGTCACCTGCTCGGCAGCCACCTGCTCGCCCTGTTCGGCAACGACGGGCTCGGGCGGTGCCTGGATGGCGGCCTGAGCATCGGCGTCGCTCTGCGGCGGGGGAGCAGCGGGTTCGGCCGGAGCGGCCGGAGCTGCGGGTGCGGGAGCACCGGCTGCAGCGGCGGCATCCTGCTGCTTGGCGCTGTCGAGCAGCGGCGCGGCCTCGGTCGGGGCGACCTCGGCGGGCAGCATCTCGACGGCCGCATCGGTCACCGGCTGTTCGCCGCCAACCACCGGCACCTCGGGTGCGGGGGCCTGGGCTGCGGGCTGCTCGGCAGGAGCGGGGGTTACGCCCGCCGGAGGAACAGGCGTTTCAGCCGCCGGGGCAACCGGCTGCTCTGCGGGTGCCGCAGGCTGCTCGGCAGGCGCGGCAGGCTGCTCGGCCGGAGCAGCGGGCTGCTCAGCCGGAGCCGCAGGCGCGGCAGGGAGGGGGTTCAGCGCGACGCCGAAAGCGGCGGCGCACTCCTCGATCGAACCATAGCCGAGCGGGGCGCAGGCCTGCTGCAGCGTGGCCGAAGCCGCATCGATATCGGCCTGGCCACCGGCATCGCCGGCTGCCAGCCGGGCAACGCCGGCATTGTACTGAGCGGCAGCCGCCTCGATGCTGGCCTGTGCCGCAGCGAGCGGATCGGCCGGAGTTTCGGCTGCAGGAGCGGGAGCTTCAGCCGCGGGGGCCTCGGCAGCAGGAGCTTCAACTGCAGGCTGTTCGGGAGCAGGCGCGGCTTCAGCAGCGGGAGCCTGGGCTGCCTGTGCAGCTGCTGCGTCGGCAGCAGCCTGTGCGTCCGCGGCAGCTTTGGCATCCGCAGCAGCCTGAGCATCGGCAGCAGCCTGAGCATCGGCAGCCGCTTGAGCGTTCGCGGCGGCCTGCGCGTCTGCGGCGGCCTGTGCGTCTGCAGCGGCCTTCGCATCGGCGGCAGCCTGGGCATCCGCAGCGGCTTGCGCGTCCGCCGCAGCCTGGGCATCAGCTGCAGCCTTCGCCTCGGCGGCGGCCTGAGCTTCCGCGGCAGCCTGAGCCTCGGCTGCTGCCTGGGCATCGGCGGCTTCCTGAGCAGCCTTCGCGTCAGCTGCAGCCTGAGCATCAGCAGCAGCCTGCGCTTCCGCCGCAGCCTGAGCCTCGGCGGCCGCCTGCGCGTCGGCCGCAGCCTTGGCGTCAGCAGCGGCCTGAGCGTCGGCCGCAGCCTGTGCATCAGCCGCAGCCTGGGCTTCCGCGGCTGCCTGAGCGGCGGCGGCATCGTCGGCAGGAGCCGCGGCGGGGGCAGCTGCCGAAAGCGCCGCGATGCAATCATCCACGTTGGCGTAGCCCGCCACAATGCACTGTTCCGTCAGCGCCGTTCGCGCCGCCTCGGTGGCGGCGGCATCGCCTGACGCCTGCGCGGTGGTGAAAGCCTGGTAAGCAGCTTGAAGCGCGTCGTCCTGCGCAAGGGCAGGCAGCGGCGCGAACGCCAGCATCCCCAAGCTGGTGCCGGTCAGGAGCCAATTTCGAAGGCGCATGTAGATTTCCTCGGTAAGTTGCAGGAGGGGGGTGCTGAACATTCACTAAGCCCCGTGAACGGGACCTGAATGACGTAGAACGCTCAGAACGCGGCGATGCACGGAATCCCCCCGCGCAGGTAAGCCACCCGATCCGAGCGCCAAACGCGCGCCGCCGGTTTTGGTTGCAGGGCAGAGGAGACGCCGAGGATGCAGCAGGTGATCGAGAGCGTAACGCGGGGGCGGGGGCTCTACGAGATCACAGCCCAGTTGCGGACCTTTGTGGCGAGCGCTGAGGTTGGGGAAGGGCTGGTCACCGCCTTCTGCCGCCACACCTCGTGCTCGCTGCTGATCCAGGAGAACGCCGACCCCGACGTGCGCCGCGACCTCGAGGCGTTCTTCGAGCGGCTGGTGCCCGAAGGCATGGATTTCATCACGCACGACAGCGAGGGCCCTGACGACATGCCGGCCCATATCCGGGCGGCGCTGACTCAGACCTCGATCGGCATCCCCGTTGCCGATGGGGCGCCGCTGCTCGGCACATGGCAGGGTCTCTACCTGTTTGAGCACCGGCGGCGCCCGCATCGGCGGCAAGTCGTTTTCCACCTCGGCTGAGTTATTCGCCGAGGCTCCAGGCGACCGAGACGTCGATCGAGAACGTCAGCTCGCCGGCCTGCACCGGCACCGGTGCCGAAGGGGCCTGCTCGGCCATGGCGCGCATCGGATAGGGCTGCGGCTGGCCGTAGCCCTGGTTCTCGCTGATCGAGACGAGCCGGCCGAGGGTAGAGCCTGCCTGCATTGCGTAGAGGCCGGCCTTGCGTCGCGCATCCGCAAAGGCTGCAGTCCGCGCGCGGTCGTAGAGGTCGGTGGGATCGGCGACCGAGAACGTCACCCCGTTGATGGTGTTGGCGCCCACGGTGACTGCGCGGTCGAGCACGGCGCCGAGGGTATCGAGCTTGCGGACCCGCACCGTGACCATGTTGCTGACGACGTAGCCGTTGATCCGCGGAGGCAGGGTATAGCCATTGGCGTCGGTCTGCTGGCTGTAGACGTAGTTCGGATTGACCGAGAAGCCGGAGGTCTGGATGTCACGCTCCTCGATGCCGGCAGCCTTCAACACGGTGATCAGCTCGCCCATCGCCGCGGTGTTGGCGTCGAGCGCTTCGCGAGCCGTGGCGGCCTGCGAGGTCACCCCGGAGTTGACGAAGGCGGTGTCCGGCGCGCCCGTAACCTCACCGTGACCGGTGACCATCACCGTTCCGGGCTGGCGCACCTCCTGGGCGGCGGCGGGCAGGGCGAACAGGGTGAAGGCGGCAATCGTTGCGGCGGTGAGCAGGCGCATATGGTTTTCTCCTGGGCGGGCGATGCCCGCAAACTGATCCGATCCTTGGGGCAAAGCTGCGGCAGCCAGCCCGTTCCCAGCTGAGACGCTGCTGGCTGAAGGATCCTTGGGTCCCGGGTTCGTAATTCGTGTCTCGCCCGGAGCGGGGTTGCTGGACACTTCATCAAGGCGTGGGCTAGTTGAGGAAAACCGCGCCGAGGCGGCGGGGGGAGGAACTAGCCGATGTCTGATCCGATTCCGGGCGACGCCCTGCTGCTCGGCCGCGCCCGCGTGCCGGGATTCACCTACCCGCGTATCGTCACCGTCCGCAAAGGCATGCTGGTCGACATCACGGCCAAGGGCGCGCCGACCGTCCGGGACGTGCTCGAGCGCTCCGATGCCGTCGAGTACGTGAAGGCAGTGCGGGGCAACCCCCTCGATCCGATCGACGAAGTCCTCGCAAACTGCACCAGCCCGCGGCCCGATCCGGCCGTGGCGTCGTTGCTTTCGCCGGTCGACCTGCAGGCGGTAAAGGCGTCCGGCGTGACGTTCGTCGTCTCGCTGCTCGAGCGAGTGATCGAGGAGCAGGCGCGCGGCGACAAGAGCAAGGCCGACGCGCTGCGGGGCGAAATCCTCGAGCTGATCGGCACCGATCTCAGCGAGCTGGTGCCAGGCTCGGATACCGCGATGAAGGTCAAGGAGACGCTGATCGCGCGCGGCGTGTGGAGCCAGTACCTCGAGGTTGGCATCGGGCCGGACGCCGAGATTTTCACCAAGTGCCAGCCGATGAGCTCGGTCGGTCACGGCGCAGACGTGGGGCTCCATCCGGTCTCGAGCTGGAACAACCCTGAGCCGGAAGTGGCGCTGGTGGTGTCGAGCTCGGGCAAGATCCTGGGCGCGACGCTGGGGAACGACGTCAACCTGCGCGACGTCGAAGGGCGCTCCGCGCTGCTGCTCGGCAAGGCCAAGGACAACAACGCCTCGGCCTCGCTGGGACCGTTCATCCGGCTGTTCGACGGCGACTTCACGCTTGAGACGATCAGCGCCGCCGACATCGCGCTCAACGTCACCGGCCAGGACGGCTTCGTGCTCGAAGGCAAATCCTCGATGAGCCAGATCTCGCGCACGCCTGAATCCCTGGTCAAGGCCACCATCGGACGCCATCATCAGTACCCGGACGGGCTGGTCCTCTACCTTGGCACGATGTTTGCGCCGACCAAGGACCGGGACGGCGCCGGCAAGGGCTTCACCCACAAGATCGGCGACGTGGTTTCGATCTCGACGCCGACCCTGGGCACGCTGACCAACCGCGTCCGGCTCAGCACGGAGTGCCCGCCCTGGATGTACGGCGCGAGCCACCTGTTCCGTGATCTGATCCGCGCGGGGCTGGTGTAGCGGGCGCTTCCGCTCGCCCTCTTTACGGTGGCAATCGCGGCCCCCATCGCCTAAAACCCGGCGCGTACATGAGGCCGCCGGCCGACCCGGCGCCAGGCAATCGAGCGGGACCGAAGAGAACATGGACGAGCTGCACAGAAACCTGATCGACGGCGAGTGGGTGGGGACCGAGGGGAAGGACAACATCAACCCCTCCAACACCAACGAGGTGGTGGGCACCTATGCCCAGGCCTCGGCGGACGACGCCCAGCGCGCCATCGCGGCGGCCATGGCGGCGTTCCCTGCCTGGTCGCGGTCGGGGATCCTCGAGCGGCACACGATCCTGCGCAAGGCGGCCGAGGAAATCAGGGCGCGGACTGAGGAACTCGGCCGGCTGCTGAGCCGCGAAGAGGGCAAGACGCTGCCTGAGGGCATCGGCGAGGTCACCCGCGCCGGTCAGATTTTCGATTTCTTCGCCGGCGAGGCGCTGCGCCTTGCAGGCGAGACGGTGCCCAGCGTCCGGCCCGGTGTAGGCGTCGAGATCACGCGTGAGCCGATCGGCGTGATCGGCATCATCACTCCGTGGAACTTCCCCATTGCCATCCCGACCTGGAAGATCGCACCGGCGCTCTGCTACGGCAACACGATCGTCTTCAAGCCGGCCGATCTCGTGCCGGGCTGCTCGTGGGCGATCGTCGACATCCTGCACCGCGCCGGTCTCCCAAAGGGCGTGCTCAACCTGGTGATGGGCCGCGGTTCGACCGTTGGCCAGGCCATGCTGGATTCGCCCGACGTCACGGCGCTGACCTTCACCGGCTCGGTCGGCACCGGCAAGCGCGTCGCAGAAGCTTCGATCAAGCACAACCGCAAGTTCCAGCTCGAGATGGGCGGCAAGAACCCGACCATCGTGCTCGATGACGCCGACCTCAAGGTCGCCGTCGAGACGGTGGCGCAGAGCGCGTTCTTCTCGACCGGCCAGCGTTGCACCGCTGCGTCCCGCATCATCGTCACCGAAGGAATCCACGACCGTTTCGTCGAGGCGCTGGCCGAGCGGGCGCGCAACCTCAAGGTCGGCGATGCGCTCAAGCAGGGCATCGAGATCGGACCGGTGGTCGATCCCAGCCAGCTCAAGCAGGACACCGACTACATCGAGATCGGCAAGAAGGAAGGCGCCAAGCTTGTCGCCGGCGGCGAGCTACTGACGCTCGAGAACCCCGGCTATTTCCTGCAGCCGACCCTGTTCACCGAAGTGCACAACCAGATGCGCATCGCGCGCGAGGAAATCTTCGGGCCCGTGGCGGCGGTCATCCGGGTCAAGGACTACGAGGAGGCGTTGGCGACCTCTAATGACACCGAATTCGGCCTCTCCGCCGGGATTGTGACCACCTCGCTGAAATATGCGACGCATTTCAAGCGGAATGCCGAGGCGGGCATGGTGATGGTCAACGTGCCGACCGCCGGTGTCGATTTCCACGTGCCTTTCGGCGGGCGCAAGGGCTCGAGCTACGGCCCGCGCGAGCAGGGGCGCTATGCTGCCGAGTTCTTCACGGTGGTGAAAACCGCTTACACGGCAGCCGGTTAAGGCCCTTAGGCGGTCTTCTTCAGCCGGGCGGCGGCGACCCGCGAAACGAGGTTGCCCTGCTCGGCGACGGTGTTGGTGTGGATGCCGCTGAAGGCGTCGGCAATGCTCGACTGACGGGCGATGAACTCGTTGGCTAGCGCCTTGCGACGCTCGCGGCTGGCCTTGGCCGCACTGTAGGCCGACGGCTGGGGCAGCCAGTTCATCGTGCGCTTCTGGATCTGCATGATGCCGTAGATTGCGGGGGACCGGTTAACCGATCCTAACCGGGCACGCCGATGCCCGGGCTCTGCGCGATCGCCTTGCGCTCGACCGACGCCGCCTGGCCTGCATAGGTGAGCCGCGCCCAGATCGGCAGGTGATCCGAGGCGGAGCGAGCAGTCTCGGAGCCGTGTACGCCGGACTCGGCGATGACGAGGTCGACGCTGGTGACGATGCGATCGAGACGCAGCACGGGACGAACCGAGGGGAAGCTCGGCCCCGGCGCGCCGACGTGGTGGGCCTCGGCGAAATGGCTGAGACAGCCGCCGTTGACGCTCCACTCGTTGAAGTCGCCCATCATCACGGTGGGGAACTTCTCCTCGAGGGTCTCGAGGTGGTCGAGCACCGCAACCGCCTGACGCTTGCGCCAGAGGCCGACGAGCCCAAGGTGCATGCCGACAACCCGTAGGGAGAAATCGCCGATAGCGAGGTCCGCCAGGACCGCCCCGCGGGGCTCAAGGCAGGGCAGGGTGAGCGTCCTCTGCGCCAGCACCCTCACGGACTTGCGCACGAGGATGGTGTTCCCGTGCCAGCCGAGGCTCTTCTCCCGGGCGCCGAAACGCAGCGCGGTGTAGCCCGTCTCGGCCTCAATGGCTTCGGTCGAGAGCGAGGAGGCGCGTTCGCCGAAACGGCGGTCCACCTCCTGCAGGGCGACGACATCGGCGTCGAGCTCGGCGAGAACGCCAAGGATGCGCTCCGGCCGCCGGCGGTAGTCTGTCCCGATGCTCTTCTGGATATTGTAGGACGCGACGGCGATCATGGCGGGAAGAATGGCATCTCAGCGGGGGTGGTTCCAGCCCAAGGGCAGGATGCTGCCCCGGTTGGCGTAAACAAACGAAAAAGGCCGCCCGGTGAGGGGCGGCCTCCGATGGTTGGCCGTCATGACGGATCAGAACGGGGTGTTGGCGTAGTCGAACTCGGCCGCGTTGTCCTTGGTGATGAGCGTCGAGTTGATGATGAAGCGGCCGTCGACCTGGGCGCCGGCAACGAAGTGCAGGGCGGTGAGGTCGATGGCGGTCGCCACCATGTTGGGGTTGTAGCTGACGTCGACCGGAACCTGGGTCGAGCCGGAAGCAACCATCTTGATGATCTGGTTCATGCCGGCGCCGCCGACCGACCAGATGTCCTGGTCGCGGCCAGCTTCCTTGAGGGCCTTGAGGACGCCCACGAGGGTGTCGTCATCCTGGGCCCAGACCGCGTCGATATCCGGGTACTTGGTCAGGAAATCCTGCATGATCTTGTAGCCGTCATCGCGGTTCCAGTTGGCGAACTGGCTGTCGAGAACCTTGATGTTGGTGCCTTCGATGCCCTTCATGAAGGCGTCGACGCGCTGCGCATCGATCGGGATCGGAGCGCCGCGCAGGACCACGATGTTGCCGCCGTCCGGCATCGCCTGCTTGAAGTACTCGGCAGTGGTGGTGCCCAGGCCCGGGTTGTCGCCGGCGACGTAGAGGTCCTCGATACCGGTCTGGCTGAGCGCGCGGTCGACGACGGTGACCCACTTGCCGGCGTCCTTCACCTTCTTGATCGAGGCCGTCATGGCGTCCGGGTCGCCCGGCAGGATGACCAGGCCATCGATGTTGCGGGTGGTGACCATGTCCTCGAGATCAGCCGCCTGCTTGGTCGAGTCCGGCGCCGTCGCCAGCACGAACTGCAGGTTGGGATAGGCCTTGGTCAGCCGATCCACCGCCTGCTGGGCGAAGAAGTTCACGCCACCGGTCCAGCCGTGGTCGGCCGTCGGCACCGAAACGCCGATCGTGTAGGTCTTGTCCTGGGCGATTGCCGCCCCGGAGAGGCCGACGCTTGCGACCATGAGGGTAGCGATTGCGGCGGTTCTGATGAAGCCCATGTCATTTCCTCCGAATGTTGCCCGTTGTGGGCAGTTGGACTTGGTGAACTACGGTGCCGGACGCCGCGAGCGCTGCAGCAGTACGGCGATGATGATGATGGCGCCCTGGAACGCCTGGTTGAGATAGGGGCTGATCAGGCTCTGCAAGTTCAGGATATTGCCGATCAGTTCGAGGATGATCACGCCGACCACCGTGCCCCAGACGCGGCCGGAGCCGCCCTTGAGCATGGTGCCGCCGATGATCACGGCCGCGATGGCCTGCAGCTCCCAGAGCACTGCAGTCGCGCTGTTGGCAGACCCGAAACGTGGAACGTAGAGCAGCACTGCGACCCCCACCAGCACTCCCTGCAGTACGTACGTCATCAGGCGCACGCCGTCGACTCTGATGGCAGAGTAGCGTGCCACCTGATCGTTCGAGCCGATAGCAGCGGCGTGCCGGCCGAACCGCGTGCGGCGCATGGCGACTTCCGCGGCGATCGCGACGACGGCAAAGACGATGATGGGGATCGGGATGCCGAAGACGTTGCCGGAATAGACGGGGGCGTAGGTGTCGGCGACCTGGAAATTGAGGTTCAGCGTGCCGCCGTTCGCCAGGAACGTGATCAGGGCCCGGTAAATGCCGAGCGCGCCGAGGGTGACGATGAACGGCTCTATCCGTCCCGCCGTCACCAGCAGGCCGTTCGCGCCTCCCGCAAGGGCGCCGAGGATCAGCACCGAGAGCATGCCGACGATCACGACCGGCCAGCCCGTGCCCATCGAAGGCACCAGCGCGTTGACGATGATGATCATCATGCCGGCAAGGAACGCCGCCATCGAGCCGACCGAGAGGTCTAGCCCGCCCGAGGTGATGACGAAGGTCGCGCCGATCGCGATGATGCCGATGGAGGCGGCGCGGGCGACCACGTTGAGGAGGTTGCCCGGCGTCAGGAAGTTGCCGTTGAGCACGGCGCCGAGCAGCAGGAGCAGCACCAGCGCCAGCAGAGGTCCGAGGACCGACAGCCTGAATCGCGGCCTGACGCGGACGGTCTGGTCGGATGCGATGGTGGTCATGCGGCGCGTTTTCCTTCGATGATGCCCATGGCGTGGCGAACGATGGCCTCTTCGGTGATGTCCTCGCCCGCCAGCTCGCCGACGATGCGGCCCGACTTCATGACGACGACGCGATGACTGAGGCCGATGACTTCCGCCATCTCGGACGAGATGACGATGACGCTCTTGCCGCTGCGGGCGAGGCGGTCGATGAAGCCGTAGATCTGCTGCTTGGTGCCGATGTCGATGCCGCGGGTCGGCTCGTCGATGATGACGATGTCGGGCTCGACGAGCATGGTCTTGGCAAGCAGAAGCTTCTGCTGGTTGCCGCCCGAGAGGTTGCCGACCGGTACCGCGCGGTTGGGGGCGCGGATGTCGAACTCGGCGATTGCCTTGTCGAGCGCCTGTTGCTCGGCGCGCTCATCGATAAAGCCGCGGGCGAAGCGGTCGAGGCCGAGCAGGGTGAGGTTGGGCCGCAGGCCCATGTTGAGCAGCAGCCCTTGGCCCTTGCGGTCCTCGGTGAGGTAGGCCAGCCCAAGCTTTGAGGCATCGCGCAGCGAGCGGATGCGCACCGGCTTGCCGTTCACGCGCACGCTGCCGCGGGCGCGCCGCAGGCCGACCAGGGCTTCCATGAGCTCGGTGCGCCCGGAACCGACGAGGCCGGCGAACCCGAGCACCTCGCCGCGGCGCAAGGTGAACGAGGCATCGCTGATCCGGCCAGGGACCGTCAGGTGCTCGACCTCGAGCACCACGTCATTGCCGGTCACCACCGAACGCTCGGGGAAGAGATCGGAGAGGTCGCGTCCGACCATCTGGGTCGCCATGTCGTCGACGCTGAGCTCGGACGTCTGCGTCGTGATCACATGCCGGCCATCGCGCAGCACTGTGACGACATCGGCGATCGCCTTTACCTCCTCGAGCTTGTGCGAGGTGTAGAGGATGGCAACGCCCTGCCGCTTCAGCCGGTCGATCTGGCGGAAGAGGACCTCGGACTCGCGCGCGGTCAGCACGGCGGTCGGCTCGTCCATGACGAGCACGCGAGCCTCGCGGACCAGCGCCTTGGCAATCTCTACCATCTGCTTTTGCGGCACCGAGAGATCCTTGACCAAGGTGCGCGGATCGATGTCGGTCTCAAGCTCGGCGAGCAGGGCGCGGGCGCGCTCGCGCATGCGCTCCTTGTCGAGCAGTCCGCCCCGCCGCATCTCGCGGCCGAGGAAGATGTTAGCCTCGACATCGAGCTGCTCGGCGAGGTTGAACTCCTGGTGGATCAGCACCACGCCTCGGCGCTCGGCATCGGCGCTGCCGGTAAAGACGATCGGCTTGCCGTCGAGCAGGACCTCGCCCGTCGTGGGCGGCTGGTAACCGCACAGGATCTTCATGAGCGTGGACTTGCCGGCGCCGTTCTCGCCGATCAGCGCGTGCACTTCGCCGGCGCGCAGGTCGAAGTTCACGTCGAAGAGGACGCGCACCGGACCGAAGTCACGCGAAATCCCTGCTGCCCGCAGTGGGACCTGGTCCACCCCTCGCTCCCTGCTGCAGTACCTGTGACTGCCCGTTTGGGCCGGAACCTAGGCGGCATCGGCACAGCCCGTCAATCCGGGCCGATGCCGAACGCCCGCACGCCGGCGGCAATCTGGACCGCCGCCACAGTTCCGTGCCAGAGCTTGGGCATTGGAAGGCGCCAGCGAAGGAGCATGACATGTGCCGCAACATCCGCACCCTGTTCAACTTCGAACCGCCCGCCACGCCTGACGAGATCCGCGCGTCCGCCGTGCAGTTCGTGCGCAAGATCAGCGGCTTCACGCAGCCTTCCAAGGCGAACGAAGCGGCGTTCTATCACGCCATCGAGGAGGTGACCGCGGCCGCGCGCAAGCTCCTCAACGAGCTCGAGACCAGCGCCCCGCCACGCGACCGCGAGATCGAGGCCGAGAAGGCGCGCGAGCGCAGCCGCCAGCGTTTCCCTGAGCGCTACGTGGCCAAGCCGGCCCGCAAGCGCGAGAAGCAGCCGGCCTGAGGCTGAACCCTCTCCGCCACGCCGCGTTGTGCCGCGGCAGATGCGGAGGATGAGATGGTCAAGAACAGCATGCAGACGGGTCCGGGTACTTCGGCGACCAACGATGTCGCCGATCCGCACCCGTCGAACGAAGAGCACGCCGATCGCGAGCGCCACCCGGGCGGCGCCCATCCGCCCAAGACCGACAACAGCACCAACCCGGCCGTCCACACCGGCAAGGCGCCGCCAAAGCCCGAGCGGCTGCGCGGCGAATAGGCAGCGGGGCAGGGTGGTGGGCCCGGCAGGACTCGAACCTGCAACCAGACCGTTATGAGCGGTCGGCTCTAACCGTTGAGCTACAGGCCCACGGCGGCTCTGATAGCAGCAGCGTTGCGTCGCTCCAAGGAAAAGGCGTCACAGTCCGCAGGGATGCCGAAGCAGGGGCAGGGCTCCGCAGCGTCACGGATCTGCCGGGGTATGGATTGGTGGGTTGCCGCCGGTTGTGCGTTCGTCGCCCTGCCAGCCCTGCTCGCCGACGAGGGGGACGAAGCGAACGCCGCCGAGCGATTCTTCTACGTATTCGGTCTCCGAGGTCCGGGTAAGCTTGAGCAGGGTCTGCT
>JAEZBF010000024.1 GCA_023427545.1 Pseudomonadota bacterium | reverse complement strand
AGCCCGCGTTCGTGCGCTTCACGGCGGAAAAGCTGGCCGAAATCCGCGGGGTCAGCCTTGAGGAACTTGGCGCGCAAACGACTGCCAATTTCGCGACGCTGTTCAGCAAATCAGGCCTGACGGATGGCTGAGGCCGAGCGCATCGTCGCAACGATCCTTGGCTGCGGTTCGTCGGGCGGCGTGCCGCGCATCGGCAACGTGTGGGGGGCGTGCGATCCAAGCGATCCGCGCAATCGGCGCCGCCGTTGCGCGCTGCTGCTCACGGGCACCACAACGGGTAGCGCCGAGCCTACGCAGGTGCTGATCGACACCGGCCCCGACATGCGCGAGCAGCTGCTCGATACCGGCGTGCAGCGGCTCGAGGCCGTGTTCTATACGCACGAGCATGCGGACCACACGCATGGCATCGACGATCTGCGGGTGCTGGCGCTGAACAACCGCAAGCGCGTGGACGTCTACTTCAGCGCCGAGGCCGGCGAGCGGATCGTCTCGGCGTTTGCCTACTGCTTCACGGGCGCCGGCGGCTATCCGCCGATCCTCAACCAGCACATCATCACCGCTGGCGAAACGCTGGTGATCGACGGGCCGGGTGGCAGCATCACCATCGAGGCGTTCCGCCAGGACCACGGCGAGATTTTCTCGCTGGGCTATCGCATCGGCGGCTTTGCGTATTCTTGCGACCTCAGCGGCATTCCGGAGGAGTCGGTGGCGGCGGTGAGCGGCCTCGACGTGTGGGTGCTGGACGCGCTACGGCCGACGCCGCATCCGAGCCACCTGAGCCTGGGGGAATCGCTGGAGCTGATCGTGCAGCTGCAGCCGGAGCTGGCGGTGCTGACGAATCTTCACACGGATATGGACTACGCGTCGGTGGACGCGGCCACGCCCGAGAACGTCACGCCGGCGTACGACGGGCTGCGGATCGACGTGACCGCTGGGCAAATTCTCGAAGGCTGAAAAGCTGGCCCCGAGAACCAGTTAGAGCGTCGGGGGGATGTTGCGGCTAACGCTTCTAGGCCGCCAAACTCAACGCGTCAGTTCCATAATATATGTTATGCGAATGATGGATGGGCGTTGATGCTGGACGGTCACGCTCACTGGCGCTAGGCAGAACCGCTCCCCTTTTAGCGTCGGCGATCCAATGCAACCCTCCCGCGATTTCTCCCGCCTGCTCGAGATCATGGCGAGGCTGCGCGATCCGCAGACCGGTTGCCCATGGGACATCGAGCAGGATTTCTCGACCATCCGGCACTACACGATCGAGGAAGCTTACGAGGTGGCGGACGCGATCGAGCGCGAGGACTTCGACGACCTGCGCGACGAGCTCGGCGACCTTTTGCTGCAGCCGGTCTACCATGCGCAGATGGCGGCCGAGGCTGGCAAGTTCGACATCGGCGATGTCGTCGAGGCGATCACCACCAAGCTGATCCGCCGGCACCCGCACGTATTCGGCGACGAGGCTGCGCGGACTGCCGGAGCCGCCAAGGGCCAGTGGGAGCAGATAAAGACCGCCGAGCGCGCCGGCAAGGCGGCTGAGCGCGGCGCCGCGGCATCGATCCTCGACGACGTGCCGAACGCGCTTCCGGGGCTGGCGCGGGCAGAGAAGCTCGCCAAGCGCGCAGCCGGCGTCGGCTTCGACTGGCCCAACACGGACGCGGTGCTAGCCAAGGCACGCGAGGAGTTCGCCGAAACGGAAGCGGCGATCGCTGCCGGCGACAAGGCGGCGGTTCACGAAGAGATCGGCGATCTGCTGATGGCCGTCGCGAACCTTGCACGGCACCTGGGCGTCGATGCGGAGGCGGCGTTGCGCGATGCAAACGCCAAGTTCGTGCGGCGCTTCCACTACATGGAGGCACGGTCTGCAGAGGACGGCATGCCGCTGACCGAAGCGGGGCTCGAGCGGCTGGACGGCTACTGGAACGAAATAAGAGCGGCGGAGAAGGGCTGAGGGCCCCTCGCCCGGCTAGGCGACTTCGATCCGGCCCCCAAAGCGTTCGGTGAAGGCGGCCTTGTGACGCGGATCGATGCGTATCTGGTAAATCTGGCCGGTCTCGTCCGGCTCATCCTTGCCGATGACTTCGGCGTGGGCATAGAGCCAGCCTACGTCCGCGCCATCAGCGTGCGCGACGTGCACGCGGTAGGCGCGACTTTGGGTGGCCAGCGCCTCCTCGATTGTCGTGCGCAGCGCATCCAACCCCTCACCCGTCCAAGCCGAGACCGGCACGGTCGCGGCCGTTCTGCTGGCCGGCGCGACGGTTGCGAGCGCCGCACGGCGTTCGTCAGCCTGACCGGGCAGCAGGTCGAGCTTGTTCCAGACCTCGATGATCGGCGTCTTCTCGGGCGAGACGCCGAGTTCCGCGAGCACGCGCAGCACGTCCTGCGCCTGAGCAGCGTGATCGGTGTTGGACACGTCGCGGACGTGCAGAATGACGTCGGCGTCGATCACCTCCTCCAGCGTGGCGCGGAACGCAGCGACGAGATCGGTGGGGAGGTCCGCGACGAATCCGACGGTGTCGGAGATCATCACTTCCCGACCGTGCGGCAGCTCGAGCTTGCGCACGGTGGTGTCGAGGGTCGCAAAAAGGAGGTTCTCGGCGAACACCCCTGCCCCGGTCAGCGCGTTGAAGAGGCTCGATTTTCCGGCGTTGGTGTAGCCAACCAGCGCCACGACCGGAATCGCGTTCGCCTGGCGTTGTCCCTTCTGCTGCGTACGGGTCTTCTTGACCTTGTCGATGCGCGTTTCGAGCAACCTGATGCGGTCCTCTAGGACGCGGCGGTCGCTCTCGATCTGGGTTTCACCCGGGCCGCCGAGGAAGCCGAAGCCGCCGCGCTGACGCTCGAGATGAGTCCATGAGCGGACTAGGCGACTCCGCTGGTATCGCAGATGTGCCAGTTCGACCTGCAGCACACCTTCGCGAGTCGCTGCACGCTCGCCGAAGATCTCGAGAATCAGGCCGGTGCGGTCGAGCACTTTGGCGCCGGTTTCCTTCTCGAGATTGCGCTGCTGGATCGGGGAGATAGCAGCGTCGACCAGGAGCAGCTGGATGTCCTCGTCCTTGACGCGCTTGCCGAGCTCCTCAACATGGCCACCCCCTAGGAAGGTGGCGGGTTTGATCTCCCGAACCTTCACGATCTCCGAGAACACGACGTCGAGCGCGATCGCGTCGGCGAGGCCCTCGAACTCCGCCTTGCGCGCCTCAATCGCGTGCCGCGCCATGCTGCCGCGTACGTCTGGTACGACGAGGCCGGCTCGTGCCGCTACGGGCCGCTGGTCGATAGGTCTCTGCGGGCCGGACTTGCGGCCCTCATCGGTCGTCTGTTCGGTCATCTATTCTCAGTCGTTGTCAGCCGCCGAGTGCTCGGGATCGAACAGCTGGATTGGCGCGCCGGGCATTATGGTCGAAATGGCGTGCTTGTAGACCAGTTGCGACTGCGCATCACGCCGGAGCAGCAAACAGAAGTTGTCGAACCAGGTGATAACGCCCTGGAGCTTGACTCCGTTCACCAGGAAGATGGTGACGGGCACCTTCTGCTTGCGGACGTGATTGAGGAAGGCATCTTGCAGATTTTGAGACTTTTCGCCGGGCATTGTCGCCTCTTTTCGCGTTGATGAAAGACGCTGCTCCGTCGGCGTGCACTCACAGAGTGAAGCCAGCACCAATCAGCCGTCAATCCGGGTTATTGCCAGTAGAACGCACCGCCCATCATTATTGCACAACTATCATCGGGTGCCTACCCGGCGTCGTAAGTCACAGACCAAGCGATTTGATCTTGCGATGAAGCGCGCTGCGCTCCATGCCGACGAACTCCGCAGTCTTTGAAATGTTGCCTCCGAAGCGTTCGATCTGCGCCAAGAGATACTCGCGCTCGAACACCTCGCGGGCTTCCCGCAGCGGCAAGCTCATCAGATGCGCCGATGCATCGGTGTCGCCTACGGTGGGCAGCACCTCACCGATGTCAGACGGCAGCAGTGCAGCGGTGATGACGCCGTCGGGCGGGGCTTGATCTTTGACCAGAATGAGCAGCCGTTCGATGGAGTTACGCAGCTGGCGGGCGTTGCCCGGCCATTCCTGCCCCTGCAGGACGGCGATGGCGTCGGGCCCGACGGTGAGGCTCTTGATGTTGTGCATGCGGCATATCTGGTCGAGAAACAGGTCCACCAGCGCGGGCACGTCCTCGCGGCGCTCGCGGAGCGGCGAGATGTTCATCGGAACGATCGAGAGCCGGTGGAACAGGTCGGAGCGGAAC
>JAEZBF010000006.1 GCA_023427545.1 Pseudomonadota bacterium | reverse complement strand
CTCCTCGTTGGACTGGAAGCCCACGGAGACCCCCAGAGCGGGCGGGAAGATGTTGGTCAGGAACTCGTGCAGCGTGCCGGTGAGGACCGTCAGTTCGCGCAACGCCGATGATTGCGCCGCGTCGTGCAGCGCTTCCGCGACCGGCAACGTCACCTTGGCTGCGGTGCGGTCGGCATGGGTGAATTCGTAGGCGATGTTGTCGCCCATCCAGCCGGGCGCGAGCTCGCCTATGCTCGAGCCCTCGAACAGCCTGCTCGCACCTTCGAAGTTCGCGCGGATCGCCGCCAGGGTCAGCCCAGAGCGCCAGTAGAGCGCAAGGCGCGGATTGGGCTTGCCCCCGTTCGCACCCATGAGGGGAGCAAGGCGAGTCTCGCCGATCTCCTCGATCGTGTAGGCCATCGAGGCGACCACCCGCTCCAATCCCTCCTGCAGGGTACGAAAGTCGGTGTTGTCCGGTGTCGGGTTGGTGAAATGCTCGGCGACACCGTCCGGGGCGTTCCAGCCGGCGGCGATTTCATCGGCGACCGTGTCGATGGCAGTTGCCACCGCGTTGCCGTAGCGGCAGCGGAAATCGCCCCGGGCGCTTGTCAGCTCGTCGGCGCCGGTGCCGTAGAGCACGTATTCGAGCGCGCCCAGACCCTGAACGGCAACGCTCTTGCCCAGCAGGGTGCTGGGATCGGTCGCCGCCTCATCCTTGCTCGAGAGGATCGCCTGCACCTGCCGCAGGCCTATCCCCTTGCGGTCGGGCCAGAACAGCAGCCGCTCGCCGCGATTGTTCTCCCGCACCGGGCCGAAGCGGAGGAACTCGATCCGCGCGTGCGCCAAGGCAACTGCCGCAAAGTCGTCGCGCGCCGTTTCCAACGCCGCCGCGGAGGGTGCTTCGCAGAGTTTTGCGACATCGATCCGGAGCGTCTCAGCCTTGGCCGCGAGATCGTTGAACTCGGGCCGGAAAACGTTCGTCACCGCCTCGCGCAGCACCTCGCCAACGGTTATCGTCGCCTGCTGGGCGTAGGCCGGCGTGGCGACGAGGACGAAGGCGAGAGCAACGCTGCGCATCATCAGAGGGACTCCAGGAAGGCAATGAGGTCGTCGCGCTGCGCCTTGCTCATCTCAGCATAGCGATTCCGCGCCGCTTCCGCCTCCCCGCCATGCCAGAGGATCGCTTCCTCGAGGTTGCGGGCGCGGCCATCGTGCAGGAACAGCGTGTGGTTCGAAACCACCTTGGTCAACCCGATCCCCCAGAGCGGCGGCGTCCGCCACTCGGTGCCATTCGCGTCGCCTTCCGGCCGATGGTCGGCAAGCCCCTCGCCCATGTCGTGGAGCAGCAGGTCGGTGTAGGGCCAGATCAGCTGGAACTGGTGCGCAGGTATTTCGGCGTCGCGACTGGTGACGAACTTCGGCGTGTGGCAGCCGACACAACCGGCCTCATAGAACGTCTGCTTGCCCCGCAGCACCGCCGGGGCAGCGACTTCGCGGCGTTGCGGCACGCCCAGGTTCTGCGCGTAGAAGGTCACCAGCGGCAGGATCGGATCGGGCGCTTCGGAGTCGCCGAGCCGGATCTGCACGCCGGTTGCCGCGGTGGTGCAGGCCTGCTGGAGGGCCGTGCAGTCGCCATGCGGCACGTTGCGGAGCGGCGTCGAGATGCCGATGTCGCCCGCAAAGGCGCCAGCGGACTGGGAGCGAATGGTCGGCGCGCCGGCCTTCCAGCCGAACCGCCCGAGCATGATCTGACCGCTTTCGGGCTCGCGCACCCAATTGGGCTTGCCGGAGATGCCATCGTGGTCGGCGTCATCGGGATCCGCACGCGCGAGGATGTCTTCATAGGGCACCTGTTCGAGCAGGCCGAGACCGATCATCTGCGGCGCGACGCGCGGCGACAACATGACCTCAGGGTCCATCGGGCCGTAGGCGAGGTCGGCGATCCGGTAGTGCGGCGCCCGCAAGGTCACGACGGTGCCGTCGCCGAGCGTCACCGGCCGGTCGGTGTAGTCGATCACCATGTGACCTTCGGGCTTCAGTCCGGGCACGGCAAATTCCTGCAGTTGGGTGCCATAGGTCGGCTCGGGCACTTCGATCAGCGTGCGATCGGCAAGCGCCTGCTTCTGCGCCTCATCTTTCGGTAGGATGGAGAGCCGCAGGAACATCGACTCCGCCGCTCCATCAGCACTGGCCGGCGGATGGCCGCGGCCATCTTTGAGATGGCAGTTCTGGCAGGCGCGCGAGTTGAACAGCGGCCCGAGGCCGTCCGACGCTTCAGTCGACGACGGGGATGACACCCAGATCTTGGTGAAGAAGGCATTCCCCAGCTTGAAGTCGGACTCCTGCTCGAAGCTGAGGTTCGCGAGACTGAACGAAAAGGTATCGCGGTTGACGAGCTTCCTGACGGTCCCTGCCCCGGCCTGCATCGTCTCGAAGTTCTCGGGGCGAGTGAAATTGCCGGTCGGTGCGGTAACGGCCCGGACGCGCGCGAGGTCGTCCGCACTGAGGTCCGTGCGCTCAAGCGCGACGGGCTCCTGCGCGAGCGCAAGCCCAGCGCATAAGGTGACAGTGAGCAGCGCGGTGAGAGTCTTATGCATCTAGCTCAGCTGTATGCCACGCCTCGTGGTTCGACAGGGTCACCATGAGGATACTGAAGCACGGGTATTCGTGAGGACCACATGGTGAGCTTGTCGAACCACGAGGTCCGGGCACTCTACTGGAACACCGCGCCCGGCTGGGTTTCGTCGCCGGTGACCAGCGCCGGGTCGGTGAGGCTGTCGCTCTGCTCGATTGTGACACCCACGACACCGAGGGCGGTGACGGCACGCTCGATACCACGCGTTTGCGCGATCAGTGCGTCG
This sequence comes from Pseudomonadota bacterium, assembly GCA_023427545.1. GTDB lineage: Bacteria > Pseudomonadota > Alphaproteobacteria > Rhizobiales > Devosiaceae > JAEZBF01. The sequence continues at coordinate 2,485 of JAEZBF010000006.1, read as the reverse complement.
ATGGCCGCCTGGACCATGGCGTTGCCCTCGGTATTGCCCTCGCCGATCAGCTGGTCGACGTGCTCGCCGGCACTCGCCTTCGCACGGATCGCCTCCATGCGCGCGACGGACTCATCCAGTAGCTGCTTGATCTCGGTGTCGAGCGCCGGATCCTTGGACGCGAGCAGCTCCGAGATCGAGGGCCCGCTGACCACGGCGCCATCCGGGCGGGTATAGCTGCCGAGGTAGACGTTCCGGATGCCGACGGCATCGTAGTAGTAGGAGTTGTGCGTGTTGTCGGAGAAGCAGTCGTGCTCCTCCTCCGGGTCGTGGAGCAGCAGGCCGACCTTCATGCGCTGACCGGCGAGCTCGCCGTAGCTCATCGAACCCATGCCGGTGAGGATGGCGGGGATGCCGAGATCCTGCAAAGCGGTGCGGGCCGCGCCGCTCTCCTGCCAGTTGCCGACCATCTCCTCGAGATCGGCCAGCAGCAGCGTGGACGCCGCCTTGAGGTACTGAGCCCGTCGGTCGCAGTTGCCGCCGGTGCAGTTGGCGACGTCGTAGTCCGTGGCTGGCCGGGTGCCGGCACCCGGTCCCGTGCCGTTGGTGTCCTGCCCCCAGAGCAGGAATTCGATGGCGTGATAACCGGTCGCAACGTTCGCCTCGATGCCGCCCGCCTCCTGCAGCTGGTCGCGCAGCAGCTCGGGCGAGATGACGCTGGCGTCGATCGTCACGTCGTCGGCCGTGATGCTGGGGTTGGCGATAACGTCGGCGACGTAGAGCCTGTTGAGGTCGCTCTCCGAACCATAGGCGGTGGTGACGTAGTCGATGAGCCCCTCGTCCAGCGGCCAGGCGTTCACCCGGGGCTCCCAGTCGTCGACGATGGGATTGCCGAACCGGAAGGCCTCGGTCTGGAGGTAGGGAATGCGCGCGGTGAGCCACGCCTCGCGCGCAGCATTCAAGGTAGCATCGGACGGGCTGGCGATCAGCGCGTCGATCGCAGCGTCAAGTGCCTGGGCGCCGGCGAGGCTGTCTTCGAAGCCGGCGAGCGCGATGTCGGCGTAGGTCGCGAGGACCTGGTCCGGCGTTGGTTCGGCCGCGAAACTGCCGAAGCTCAGCGCCACCATGAAAGCCGCAGCGAGAGCGCCCTGCCCGATCCTGCCCATCCGCATGATTTCTCCCGCTCGTTTGCTGAGTTCGGCGGTAAACGAAGCGGACTTGCTGGGTCAAGTATTCTGCCGCCGCCCGGGTATGGCGGAGCGCGACCGTTCCGAATAGTGTCGCAACCGTGTCATGCGGCCTGCTTGATCCAACAGCGGGTTTTGGGCCGCGGCGCCTCGGGGCAACACGAGAACATCAAGGGAGACGTACATGCGAATGATGAACGCGTTCGCCGCTTCGGTTTCGACCTTCGCTCTGTTGGCGACGGCGCTACCGGCCACGGCGCAGACCGACCTCACGGCGCTTTACGATGCCGCCAAGGCCGAGGGCCAGCTCACGGTCATTGCCCTGCCGCATGACTGGTGCGGCTGGGCCGGCATCCTCGATGGCTTCAAGGCCAAGTATCCCGGCATCACCATCAACGAGCTGAACCCTGATGCGGGCTCGGCCGACGAAATCGAGGCCATCAAGGCCAACAAGGACAACAAGGGCCCGCAGGCGCCGGACGTGATCGACGTCGGCCTCGCCTTCGGTCCGTCAGCAACCGCCGAAGGCCTGCTGCTGCCCTACAAGGTCTCGACCTTCGACGGCATCGAGGTGAAGGATCCCGACGGCCACTGGTACGGCGGCTATTACGGCGTGCTGGCCTTCGAGGTGAACAAGGACCTCGTCGAAAACGTGCCGCAGGACTGGGCCGACCTGCTCAAGGACGAGCATAACGGCCAGGTCGCCCTTGCCGGCGATCCGCGCGCGGCCAACCAGGCGATCATCTCGGTCTACGCTGCCGGGCTCGCGGCTACGGGTGGCGACGCCGCCAAGGCGCCCGAAGCCGGTCTCGATTTCTTCAAGCAGCTCAACGACAAGGGCAACTTCGTGCCGGTGATCGGCAAGGCGTCGTCGCTGGCTCAGGGCACGACGCCGATCATCGTGCGCTGGGACTACAACGCGCTCGCCGACCGCGACACTCTCGCCGGGAACCCGCCGGTCGAAGTCGTGGTGCCGCCGAGCTCGGTCGTTGCCGGCGTCTACGCGCAGGCCGTCAGCGCTTATGCCCCGCACCCGAACGCGGGCAAGCTCTGGCTCGAGTACATCTACTCCGATGAAGGCCAGCTCGGCTTCCTCAACGGCTACTGTCACCCTGCCCGCTTCAACCAGATGGTCAGCGAAGGCAAGGTCCCGCAGGAAGTGCTCGACAAGCTGCCGCCGGCAGATCTCTACGCCAAGGCCGTGTTCCCGACGCTCGAGGAGCAGGACAACAACAAGACGATCGTCACCACCAAGTGGGACAGCGTCGTCGGGGCCAATGTCCAATAACGTCGATTACGCCGCCGGCCCGGTGCAAACC
>JAEZBF010000005.1 GCA_023427545.1 Pseudomonadota bacterium | reverse complement strand
CCCTTCGCTGTCCTGGCTGGCACGCTCGGCTTTGCCGCCTGGGCAATTCCGCGGCGTAAGGCCCAGGAAGCGGTCGCCGAGCAGATGGCGGAAGACCAGCGCAAGGCCTCCGAGGTCAAGTCGGACGACAAGGATTCGGTCAAGCAGGCTCTCAAGACACCGGAAATCGAGCTGTTGCTCGGCAAGCAGGTCTCGACGCGCCTTCTCGGCGCCCATCAGGAACTGGCGTTCCGCGTCGGCAAGATGCGCAAGAAGTTCGCGACGCAATATGGTTTCGTGGTGCCGGAAATCCGTGTCTCCGACGACATCTCCATCCCGGACAAGGCCTACCAGATCCGTATCCACGGCACGACGGTCGCCTCCAACATGCTCCGCGTCGGCGAAGTTCTCGTCATCACCGGTGGCGGCCGCAAGCCGTCCGCGCCGGGCGACGATGTGCGCGAACCAGCCTTCGGCATGCCGGCGGTCTCGGTCATCGAAACCTTCACCGAAGACCTCAAGCGCGAAGGTTTCCACCCGATCGACAACGTCTCGGTGGTGCTGACCCATCTGTCGGAAGTCATCCGCAACAACCTGCCGCAGCTTCTGTCCTACAAGGACGTCAAGATCCTGATCGAGCGCCTCGATCCGGAATACAAGAAGCTCGCGGACGAGATCTGCACCACGCACATGTCCTATTCGGGCCTGCAGGCGGTGCTCAAGCTGCTGCTGGCCGAACGCGTCTCGATCCGCAACCTGCATCTCATTCTCGAAGCCGTGGCGGAACTCGCGCCGCATGTCCGCAAGACCGAGCAGATCGTCGAACATGTCCGCGTGCGCATGGCGCAACAGATCTGCGGCGACCTCTCCGACAATGGCGCCCTGCGCGTCCTTCGCCTCGGCAACAAGTGGGATATGGTGTTCCACCAGGCCATCAAGCGCGACACCAAGGGCGAGATCGTCGAATTCGACATCGATCCCCGCCATCTCGAGGAGTTCTCCGAGCAGGCTACCAAGGTGGTCCGCGAATATCTCGATCGCGGTCTGCCCTTCGTGCTGGTGACCTCGCCCGAAACCCGTTCCTATGTTCGCATGATCGTCGAGCGCCTTTTCGCGACCCTGCCCGTTCTATCCCATGTCGAACTCGCCAAGGGCATCGAGATCAAGATTCTCGGGACCATTTCATGATCGAGGATCCGCAGGGCCTGGTCCTGGCGCTGTTCGCGGCCTTCTGCCGCATCGGCGGCTGCATCCTCGTCATGCCTGGCTTCTCGACGGCGCGTATCCCGACCCCGATCCGCCTGCTCCTCGCCATCACCGTGACGATGGCCCTGCTGCCGATCATGTGGGACCAGATCTATCCCAGGATCCAGGGCACCACGCCGAACTATCTGCTGCTCTGCCTGTTCGAGACGCTGATCGGTGTCGTGCTCGGCATGATCGCCCGTCTCTACGCACAGGGACTGCAGTTTCTCGGGACGGTCGTCACCATGATGATCGGCCTCAACACGCCACCCGCGGGCGACATTCTCGAAGACACGCCCGAGGGGCAGATTACCAACGTGCTGACCTTCGCGGGCCTGATGGTCCTGTTCATGCTGGACTTCCATCACCAGATCTTCCTGGCGATCGCGGAAACCTACCGCACCATGCCGCCGGGCACGCTGTTCGATCCGCAGGCGGCGCTGATCTCGATGACCGACACGCTGACGGCGACCTTCTACGTGATGCTTCGCCTCGCCAGCCCCTTCATCCTCTTCAACGTCCTGTTCAACATGGCGATCGGCTTCATCAACAAGCTGGCGCCGATCGTGCCGGTCTACTTCATCTCCGGACCTTACATGGTCATGGGCGGCATGATCCTGTTCTATCTCGCTGTGGCCTCGATGCTATCGCTCTATGGCGATGCCTTCGGGCCGATCTTCAGGTGACCCATGGCTGAACTGTCGAAATCCGCGAAGCTCGCCCGTCTGGTCAAGGTCCAGCGCCATCTCGAGCACATGGCAGAGAACGACCTCGCGGCGACCACCAAGGCACGTGCCGAACTGGCAGACGATCTCGACGCAGTGGTCGATGCGATCGGGTCGGTGGATTCGGTCCATCAGCTCTTCACCAGCATCTATTCCGGCCAGATCAGCCGGCTGACCGCCAAGGACCAGCATCTTCAGACGGTCCAGGAGATTCAGGAGCAGAAGATCCTCCGCGAGAAGGCCAAGGCGGACCGGCTGGCCGAGCGTCAGCATGAAGCGCGCCAGGCCGAGGACGGCGAGTACCAGGAGCGTGCGATCCAGGAACTGCTGGACATCCATCTGGCGCTGCGCGTGCCGGGTCACGGCTGAGGCAGGCAGCGGCCCCGACAGCGTCAGCCACGGTCAAGGTAAAGCATTGAATATGGCCGCAGATATAATCGAACATCCAGGGCGAACCCCGAATGGCAATCTCACCTCCCAGCGATATCGTCCTCGATGTCCTGAACAATGCTGATCCGTCGCGCCTCGAAGTGGCGCAGGCGCAGCTGAAGTCGGGGCAGCAGGTCGCCGAGGCGCGTCGCCTGGCAAGCACCGATGCGTCTTTCGACGCGACCTTCAAGCGCGTCGACGACAGCCACAATATCAAGCATCGGCTCGACGGCGCCCAGAAGAAGGATGTTCCAGAGACCTATCGCAAGTTCGAGGCCATGGTGCTGCAGAACTTCATCAAGACCATGCTGCCCGAGAGCGAGCAGATCTATGGCAAGGGTGCTTCTGGCGAAATCTGGAAGGGCATGATGGCCGAGAAAATTGGCGAGGAAGTCGCCAGGGACGGCGGCATCGGCATCGCCGAAAGCCTGATGGACAACGGCTCGACCAGGGTAAAGGACGGCAAGGACAAGTCGGAGGCCAACCGCGCCGACCGCCTGCACATGGCGACACAGCTGATCG
>JAEZBF010000417.1 GCA_023427545.1 Pseudomonadota bacterium | reverse complement strand
CGCGGAGGAAGTTGGGCGCGGCGGCGCGCAGGCGGCCTGGATCGCCGACATCGGCCGATCGTTCGGTCCGCACGACCCTCCCGAAGATATCCAGCGGGCGCTGCTCAACACGCATGTGCTGTCGCTGCAGACCACGGCCGGGCTGCTCGACCTCCCCACAGCCACCCGCGTGGCCGATGCCATTGCCAAGGCGCGACACGTCGATGTCTATGGCGTCGGTGGCAGCGCGCTCACTGCCATGGAGGTGGAGGCGCGGCTCTACCGGATCGGCATCAACATCCACCCCTGGTCCGAAGTGCACAACGGCCTGACCAGCGCCGCCATTCTCGACCGCAAGTGCGTGGCGATCGGCATCTCCAACACCGGACGCACCGATGAAACGATCGAGATGCTGACGGTCGCCAAGGCTGCCGGCGCCTACACGGTCGCGATCACCGGCAACCCGGAATCCCCGCTCGCCAGGATCGCCGAAGACGTGCTGATCGCCGCGTCGCCCGACGGCTACCTCAAGCCTTCCGATCTGTCCGCCCGTCACAGCCAGCTCTTCGTCGTCGACCTGCTCTATCTCCTGATCGCGCAAGCGAATTTCGATCGTACCACGCGCCTGCTCGCCGCCTCCGGAGCGGCCGTCGCCGTCCACCGGCGCCCCGTACGCGGCGCCGCTCCCTTTCGGCCCGCCAAGCGCGCGGCCGCCGAGTTACCCAAGGAAACGTCCTCGCAATGACCGACTTGACCAAGCAATTTCTTACAGAAGTCACGACGCGCCTCGAGCGCCTCGCCGGCCCCAGCCAGCCGATCGACGACGCGGTCGCGTTAATCGCCGACGCGCTTGAGGCAGGCGGGGTCGTGCAGGCCTTTGGCACCGGTCATTCCGAAGCGTTCGCAATGGAGATCGCCGGCCGCGCCGGCGGCCTGATCGCGACCAACCGCATTGCACTGCGCACCCTCGTGCTGCGCGGCGACCGCGACGTCGCGGCGCTCGGCGGGGCCGAGTTCGAGCGCGATCCCAACATCGGCGAGAACCTGCTGGCGCTGTTCGACATCCGCCCGAGCGACGTCTTCATCATCGCCTCGAACTCGGGCGTGAATGGCTCGATCGTCGGCGTGGCGCTGGCCGCCAAGGCGCGCGGCCACAAGGTCATCGCGGTGACCAGCATGGACCACACCATGCGGGTAAAGCCCAAGCACCCGAGCGGCAAACGCCTCAGCGAGGTCGCCGACATCGTCATCGACAACCTTGCGCCCTTCGGCGACAGCACGATGCAGCTCCAGGACGGCACCGGCATCGGGCCGGTATCCTCGCTGACCGCTGCCTTCATCGCGCAGCGCATCACCATCGGCGTCGCCGATACCATGCGGCAGCGCGGCAAGACCCCGCCGGTCTACATCTCGGCCAACATTCCGGGCGGGGACGAGCACAACGGTGCTCTCGAGAATCTCTACGGCGAGCGGATCCGCAGGGAGGCCTAGCGGCTTGCGGCACCGCCTGACGTAGGATGTAGTAACCGAAAAACAGACGACAAAGGGAAGGACTGGACATGATCATCAAGAACCTGGATCGCCGCACGTTCCTGAAGGGAACCGCGGCCGCCGCGGCGGCAATGCCGTTCAGCGGGCTCCTGAACTCGACCGCATTCGCGCAGGATGCGGCCAATCCGTTCGGCGTCGCCGAAGGCTCGACTGTCGACGCGGTCATCTTCAACGGCGGTTACGGCATCGACTACGTCGAGTTTGCCGCCAACCTGATGAAGCAGAACCACCCGAGCGTAACGATCAACGTATCGCCATCGACGCAGATCGCCCAGGAACTGCAGCCGCGCTTCCTCGGTGGTAACCCGCCGGACCTGATCGACAATTCCGGCGCCAACGAGATCGGCATGGCGGCCATCCTCGACCAGCTCGAGGACATGAACAGCGTCCTCGATGCACCGAGCCTCGAAGGTGTCAAGATCCGCGACACGCTGGTCGGCGGCGTCGAGATCCCCGGCACGTTCGGCGACAAGTTCGTTGCGCTGAACTACGTCATGACCGTCTATGCCATCTGGTACTCGGCGCAGCTTTTCGAAGACAACGGCTGGACCCCGCCGGCCACCTGGGCCGAGGCCATCGAGCTCGGCAAGAAGGCCAAGGAGAAGAACCTCTATCTCTTCGGCTGGGGCAAGGAAGCCGCCACCTACTACCGCACCACCGCCATCGCCTCGGCGATCAAGGCGGGCGGCGACGAGGTGCGCATCGCGGTCGACAACTTCAAGCCCGGCATGTGGGAACACCCCGCCATGCAGGCGGTGTTCAACGCGCTCTATGAAATCATCAAGGGCGGGATGATGAAGCCGGGCGGGTCGGGCACCCAGTTCACCGCCGCGCAGGCGCAGTGGTCGAACGACCAGTCGTTCCTGCTCTACCCCTCGGGCTCGTGGATCGAGAACGAGATGAAGCCGGCGACCAAGGAAGGCTTCCGCATGACGGGCATCCCCGAGCTCGGGATCGACGACAACGACAAGATGCCCAAGACGGCGTTGCACGCCACCGCGGGCGAGCCCTTCATCATCCCGATGGGCGGCCTGAACGTGCCGGGCGGCAAGGAACTGCTCCGCACCATGCTCAGCAAGGAAGCGGCGACCAACTTCGCCAAGACCAAGCTTGCGCCGACCGTCGTAAAGGACACGGTGCCCGCCGACGGCTTCGGCTCGACTGCCCTGGTCTCCCAGGCCAAGCTCCTTGCCGATGCCGGTAACGATGTCTTCACCTGGAACTCGTTCGCGCTCTACGGCACGAACCAGGATGAGCTCGTGGTGTGGAACAGCTTCCTCGACGGCCAGCTCGATGTGCCGGCGTTCACCGCGGCTTTGGCTCAGATCACCGACCGCGTCTACAATGACCCGTCGGTGACCAAGGTCGAAGTGAAGTGACGGCCAGCACGATCGCAGGAGCGCCAGCCGCCCGACGGCGGTTGGCGCTGCCGAACCTCGAGCACATCAGCTTCATGCTGGTGTTCCTCGGGATTCCGCTCGCGATCTACGTGATCTTCGTGATCCTGCCGTTCGTGCAAGCCTTCTACTACTCGATGACCGACTGGTCGGGGTTCTCGAAGTCGATGAACTTCGTCGGCTTTGCCAATTACCTGGCCTTGTTCGACGACCCGGTCTTCACCAAGGCGGTGCTCAACAGCATCGTCTTGGTGGTTATCCTGCCGCCGCTGGTCATCGTGCTCTCGCTGACGCTGGCGACGCTGGTGACGGTGGGCGGCGCGACCCGTGGCGAAACCCGCGGACTCGCCCACTCCGGCATTTTCCGGGTGATCTCGTTCTTCCCCTACACGATCCCGGCGATCGTCATCGGTATCCTCTGGGCGCAGATGTACGACCCCTCGAGCGGGTTGCTGAACGGCATCCTGACGGCGATGGGGTTCGATTTCTTCAAGTCGTTCGCCTGGCTCGGCAATGAGCGCACGGCGATGGGCGCTTCGATCTTCGTCATCGCCTGGTCGATGGTCGGCTTCTACATGGTGCTGTTCATCGCCGCCATCAAAGGCATCCCCTCGGAGGTCTACGAGGCTGCGCGGGTGGATGGTGCCGGCCGCTTCCGCACTGCGATTTCCATCACCGTGCCGATGATCCGGGACACCATCCGCACGGCGTACGTCTATCTCGGCATCCTGGCCCTCGACGCCTTCGTCTACATGCAGGCGCTGAACCCGAGCGGGGGTCCCGCCAACTCGACGGTGGTGATCTCGCAGCACCTGCTCAACACCGCATTCAAGAAAGGCAAGTTCGGCTACGCGACCTCGATGGGCGCGACGCTTGCCATCATCACGCTGCTCTTCGCCGCGCTGGTGTTCCTGGTGTTCTACCTCACGGGCGAAAAGAAGCCCAAGCCGCGGAGCTCCAGCGGCACCACCGCCACGCCGGCAGTGTATTCGCGGGCGCGGCCGCCGCGGGTGCAGCGAGCGAGTTCCAAGCCCTCGTTCTGGACGGACAAGACGGTCGCCGGCGTGTCCTACGTCACGCTGACGATCTGGGCGGTGATCGTGTGCCTGCCGCTGCTGTGGGTGCTGATGTCGTCGTTCAAGACGACGGCGCAGATCTTCTCCTCGCCGTTCGCGCTGCCGACGAGCCTCAACTTCGACAACTACGTCTCGGCCTGGACCACGGCGAGCATCGGCACCTACTTCGTCAACACGGTCATCGTCGTCGGTTGTGCGCTGGTGATTGTTATGATCCTGGGCGCCATGTGCGCCTATGTCCTCGCGCGCTATGAGTTCAAGGGCAGCCAGATCATCTATTACCTGATGCTGGCGGGGCTCACGTTCCCGATCTTCCTTGCGGTCGTGCCGCTGTTCAACGTGCTCAAGGGTTTTGGCCTGCTCAACACCCTGCCCGGCCTGATCATCACCTACGTGGCCTTCGCGCTGCCGTTCACGGTGTTCTTCCTCCACGCGTTCTTCAAGACGCTGCCGCAGGAGGTCGCCGAAGCGGCCGCGCTGGATGGCTGCGGCCCGTTCCGAATCTTCTTCCAGATCATGTTGCCGATGGCCAAGCCCGGCTTGGCTTCGGTTGCAATCTTCAACTTCCTCGGGCTCTGGAACCAGTTCCTGCTGCCCATCGCACTCAACACGAACGCAAAGAATTACGTGCTGTCGCAGGGCATGGCCTCGTTCGCCTCGCAGGCGGGCTATGCCGTGAACTTCGGCGCACTGTTCGCGGCCGTCGTGATCACCGTCCTGCCGGTGCTCGTGACCTACATCATCTTCCAGCGACAGCTGCAGGGCTCCGTCTCGCCCGGCTTGCTGAAGTAGAGCGAACCTTGCCGTGAGCACCACCGAAGGCGCTTCGGCGCGCTATGCCGACATCGAGACCTGGTCGACCGCCGAGCTGGTCGAGGGGATGGTCGAAAGCCAGTTCGCTGCCATTGCAGCGGTGAGTGCTGCGCGCGGGGCGATCACGCAGGCGATCGATGCCATGGCCGAGCGCCTCCGGGACAATGGTCGCATCATCTATCTCGGCGCGGGCACCTCGGGCCGGGTTGGCGCGCAGGACGGGGCCGAGTTGCCCCCGACCTTCAACTGGCCCTATGAGCGCGCGATCACGCTGATGGCCGGTGGCCCGGGCGCGCTCCTGCGCGCAGTGGAGAACGCCGAGGACAGCGTGACCGCCGCTGCCGAAGGGCTCGATGTTCTGGCCCTGACCCGCGCCGACGTTGTCATCGGCCTGGCAGCAAGCGGGAACACGCCCTACGTGGTTGCCGGCCTGACCCATGCGCGCGAGCGGGGCGCGCTCACCATCGGCATCGTCAACAATCCCGGCGGGCGCGTTGGACGGGCTGCAGAGATCGAAGTGCTGCTCCACACCGGACCTGAGTTCCTGGCCGGCTCGACGCGGATGAAGGCTGGGACGGCCCAAAAGGTCGCGCTCAATACCATCTCCACCGGAGTGATGATCCGCCTGGGCTTCGTCTACCGTGGGCTGATGGTGGAGATGCGACCCACTAATGCCAAGCTGCGCGAGCGGTCATTGCGCATGGTCGTGCAGCTGACCGGCGCCGAACCCGAGTTGGCGCGGCGCACGCTGGACGAGGCAGGCGGGGTGATCAAGCTGGCCACCGTGATGCTGCTCCGCAGGTTTTCGCGGCTGGAGGCGCAGGCGGCACTCGACGCGGCGAGCGGCAATCTCCG
>JAEZBF010000404.1 GCA_023427545.1 Pseudomonadota bacterium | reverse complement strand
AGACGCTGATGCAGGTGCTCTACCTGCTGCCGCCCGCCCTGATGCTCTGGCTGAACTACGGGCAGGAGGCCGGCGTCTTCGTGGTTGTCGTGCCGGTGCTGGTGACCGCGGCCGGCCAGCTCGCGGGCGGCCTCGCCTGGCTCGCGATCTCCGGCGAGGACGCGCGCGACCTCGTCGTCACCGCCCCGCTCCCGCCGCGTACCGTGACCATCGCCAAGATCGAGGCGGTGATTGCGGTCATCGCCATCGTGCTCGCCCCGCTGCTGGTGCTGATCGCTCTCTCGTCGGTCGAGGTCGCGGCGATCACCGCGATCGCAGCGGCGCTGTCGGCCGGCTCGGCGACGGCCATCCAGCTCTGGTACCGCGCGCAGGCCCGCCGCAGCATGTTCCGCCGCCGGCAGGTGTCCTCCCGCATGGCGACCATCTCGGAGGCAGTGTGCTCGCTGATGTGGGCGGGCACTGCCGCGCTGCTCATCGTCCAGTCGTGGATCGCGATCCTGCCGGCGCTCATCGCGCTGGCGGCGCTCGGCCTGGCCTACGGGATCAGCCCGCGCAAGGCGGCCCGGAGCTGACCATGCCGCTGAATTTCCGCACCGCCACCTCCGCCGACCTGCCGTTCATCGTCCGCCTGATCCACGAGGACAGCGTCGTCCCATCGGGCGAGGACATGGACGATCCCGCCGGACAGCCCTACGCCGCCGCCCTCGCCGCGATCGATGCCGACCCCAACCAGGCCGTCTACATCGCCGAGCGCGACGGCGAGCCGGTCGGCACCTATCAGCTCAGCTTCGTCCCCGGCATCGCCCGACGCGGCATGTGGCGCGGCCTCGTCGAAGCCGTCCACGTTGCGCCCGGTCATCGGAGCAAGGGCTACGGTGCAGAGATGATGGCGCACGCCATCGCGCTCTGCCGCTCCCGCGGCTGCGGCATGGTCCAGCTCACCTCGAACAAGGCGCGGGTCGACGCCCACCGCTTCTACCGCCGGCTCGGCTTCGCCCAGAGCCACGAGGGCTTCAAGCTCTACCTCTGAGCCTACATCGCGCCGAGCCGGACCAGCACTTCCTGCGGAATGCCGTAGAGCCGGATCGCGTCGCGCTGGTCGCGCAGGCCGCAGAGCTCGCGCTGGATGAAGAACTTCCACACCTCGCGGGCGTCGGCCTTGAGCAGGTCGCGCCGCTCCTCGGCGCTTCCCGTTGCCGGATCGAAGGCCCGCAGCGCCGCCAGCGCCTGCTCGACCTTGCGCCCGTGATGACCGACGCTCGACGCCTTCTCGGCGATGATCTCGCTCTCGAGCGCGCTGCCGCCAAGGCGGCTGAGCAGGTCTTCGCTGAAGCGTTGGGGCGGGCGGAGGGACATTGCGGTCAATTTAGGTGTCGCGGCGGAACCGGACAACGTCTGCGTCTACCATACGCTGTTGTTCGTCGCCGGGTTGTTGCCCCGCTTGCCGTCGGGGCGGTCCATCACCGCAAAGTCCCGCATGTCGCGGTCGTCGAGCTCGAAGTCGAAGACGTCGAGGTTGGAGCGGATGCGCTCCGCATGCGTGGACTTGGGGATCACGATCAGCCCCTGCTGCAGGTGCCAGCGGATGATTGCCTGCGCCGGCTCCTTGCCGTGCCGCCGCGCGATTTCCGCGATCGTGGGGTTGTCGAGCACCGCCCCCGAGCCGAGCGGGCTGTAGCTCTCGATCGCGATGCCGCGCTGCTTGTGGAAGTCGCGCACCGCGCTCTGCTGGTAGGCGGGGTGCAGCTCGATCTGGTTCACCGCCGGCACCACACCGGTATCGCCGATGATCCGCTCGAGGTGCTCGGGCAGGAAGTTGGAAACGCCGATCGAGCGCACCAGCCCATCCTTCTGCAGCTGCACGAACGCCTTCCACGCCTCCGGGTAGAGCTCCCGTCCCGGCACCGGCCAGTGGATCAGGAACAGGTCGAGGTACTCGAACCCGAGCCGCTGGAGCGACTGCCTGAAGGCCGCGATCGCCTCGTCATAGGCGTGCGCGCCGTTGCGCAGCTTGCTGGTGATGAACAGCTGCTCGCGCGGAATGCCGCTCTCGCGCACGGCGCGGCCCACCCCTTCTTCGTTGTGGTAGCCCTGCGCGGTGTCGATCAGCCGGTAGCCGGCTTCGATCGCCGCCCGCACCGGCGCGACCACCTCCTCATTGGAAACCTGCCATACCCCGAGCCCAAGCTGCGGGATGGAGTTGCCGTCGTTGAGGGTGATCGAAGGGATGTTGGGGGCCATGGCGAGGTCTCCTGACGAATTGTGTTTCGAGAACCCCGCCCGGTGGGATTGGTTCACACCAGCGGCCTAGAGCCGCTTGCCGCCCTCGAGCATCTTGGTCCAGGCGAGGATGCGGTACGACTTGCGCAGGCCGGTGGGGTAGAACGGATCGGCCTTGATCAGCGTCTCCACGGCCTCGAAAGAATCGGTGTCGACGATCCACATGCCGCCGCCCGGGTTGCCCTGGGCATCGCGCAGCGGCCCGGCTTCCTTGATCACGCCGCTCTTTTCCTGGAAATCCTGATGGACCGGCATCAGCTCCTTGCGGACGTCGCCTTTGACGTCGGGGTTGTCTTCGAACAGCACTACGAACAGCATCGGCAGAGTCCTCTCCTAGGGGATCGGCACCCTCCCCCAGCACGCGCGCAAGTTCAACGCCACAAGAGCGCGCAGCCGGTGCTAATGTGTGGGGGCGTTCCGTCTGCCTGCAGATCGACCGATGAACGACACATCGACAAAGAACCGCACCGAAACCACGCTCAAGCCCAAGCGGCCGCCGCTCTACAAGGTGATCCTCGTCAACGACGACTTCACCCCGAGGGACTTCGTCGTCCGCATTTTGAAGGCCGAGTTCCGCATGAGCGAGGATCAGGCGCACCGGGTGATGATCACTGCCCACACCAAGGGCAGCTGCGTCGTCGCCGTGTTCACCCGCGAAGTGGCCGAGGCCAAGGCGACCCGCGCCACAGACATGGCGCGGTCGAAGGGCTATCCGCTGCTCTTTACGACCGAGCCCGAGGAATAGCTCAGAATACCGGCAGCAGTGGCGGAATGGCCTGCCGAAGCTCCTGCTGCTTCAGTTCGAGGTTCTGCAGCATGGCCTTGATCTCGCGCTCCTGGCGCATCCGCTCGTTGGCGGCGGCGAGCTCCTGCTGCTGGCAGAGCGCCAGGAATGTGCCGTTCTGCACGTTGTGCGAGGCCGGCCCGTCCGGGAACGCCGGACAATAGGCCCAGGCGGAGGACGGAGCGAACAGAAGCACGGCGGCGGAGAGCAGAAGCTTGCGCATGATCCCCAATATAGGCCGCAATCGCCCCCGGTGCGAGGGCTAGAAGATGACTGCGAGTCCCATTACCGCCAGGATGATCATGATCACGATGCCAGCCAGCATCAGGAAGAAGACGATCCGCGCCAGGGTCGCTGCCCCTCGCGCGACACCCGTGAAGCCGAGCGTGCCGGCGACCAGCGCGATCACGATTAGGGCGATAAGCAAGCCAAGCATAGGAGTCTCCCCTCGAATTTGGCCTTGAACGCCGTTCCTTGGAGCGGGGTTCCTCTTCTGGTCGGTAAACCGGCCTTGCGGTTAACGCAGGTCTGCAGGAGGCTTTCCCGTCCGGCCGGTGTTCCGCCGCTGCCGATCATCGTCTATGGTCGGTCCACCCCTTCCTTGATCCTCTCGGAGATGACGATGAGTGGCCTCTTTGCCGCCCTGCTAAGCGTGTTCGGCCAATCCCCGCGCGGAACCCCTCGCGCCGGGATCTTCGGCACCGCACCGGCCATCCCCGCGGCAGTGCCGCAGTCCGTGCCGACGCTGAAGATGCCGACGGCCAAGGGCTGGTCGAATGGCGCCAAGCCCATCGCCGCTCCGGGCCTGTCGGTGAGCGCCTTCGCCCGTGACCTGCAACATCCCCGCTGGGCGTACATCCTGCCCAACGGCGATGTGCTGGTCGCCGAGTCGGCCAGCGAGCCGTGGCGCGCCAAGCGGCTCATGGATTTGCCGATGATGATGGTGATGCGCCGCGCAGGGGCCATGGAGCAAAGCGCCAACCGAATCACTCTTCTGCGCGACGCCGACGGCGACGGCATTCCCGAGGTGCGCGAAGTCTTCCTCGAAGGTCTCCGCCAGCCGTTCGGCATGGCCCTGGTGGGCGACACTTTCTATGTCGGCAACACCGACAGCGTGGTCGCCTACCCCTACGGCGCGGGTGAGACCCGGATCAGCGGTCCCGGACGCAAGCTGATGGACCTCAAGCCGGGCGGGCACTGGACGCGCAATCTGCTCCCCAGCACCGACGGCACCAAGCTCTACGTCTCGGTGGGGTCGGTGGGGAACATCGCCGAGGGCGGCATGGCCCAGGAGGAGGGCCGCGCCGCGATTCACGAGCTCGATCTCGCGACCGGCCAGAGCCGCATCTTCGCCGGCGGGCTGCGCAACCCTGTCGGCATGGCTTTCGAACCGACCACTGGCGTGCTCTGGACCGTCGTCAATGAACGCGACGGGCTCGGCGACGAAACGCCGCCCGACTACCTGACCTCGGTCAAGGATGGCGGTTTCTACGGCTGGCCCTACGCCTACTGGGGTATTCCCGACGACCGGGTGCCGCAGGACGCAGCGCTCGCCGCAAAGTCGATCGTGCCTGACTATGCGCTGGGCGGTCACACGGCCTCGCTCGGGCTCTGCTGGATGCCCGAAGGCACCCTGCCCGGCGTCCCCGCCGGCATGGTCATCGGTCAGCATGGCTCGTGGAACCGCAGTACGCTGAGCGGCTACAAGGTGGTCCACGTCGCCTTCGAGAACGGCCGCCCGGTCGGCCGGCCACGCGACATCCTCACCGGGTTCCTCGCCGACGACGAGCGTCATTCTTTCGGCCGCCCGGTCGGCGTGACGATTGCCGCCGACGGCAGCCTCTTGGTAGTCGACGACGTCGGCCATGTCGTCTGGCGCGTCACTGGCGCCTGACCCGGCTTGCTGGTTGCCGCTCAGTCCCTGGGCGGTGATGATGTCCAGGATCCGGCTGTCGGGCGACTGCGCACAGGCGGCCAGGATCGCATCGACCGGTATTGTGGGCAGGATCGCCGCCGACGGCCCGCCCGGCCGCGGCACCTGCGGCTGGGCCGGCTGAGCATTCGCGGGTTGCTGCGCGCTCTGCGCAGGCTGTTGCCCACCTTGGGCGGACTGGTCCGCACCTTGCGCCGGCTGCGCTGCACCGGCGGCGGTGTTTGGTGCTCCGGCCGCCGCGGCGCCTGCGTTCGCCGCCTCCGTGCTGGCGCCGACCGTCGCGAAGGTGATGGAGTCGCGTTCGCCGCTGCCGTATCCGGCGAGGTAGGCGATAGCCATCGGCTGGTTGGCCTGATCGATCTCCGCCAGCGCCGAACACCTCAGCGCCGCCGGACTATCCAGGTTATCTGCACCCGAGTCGTCGACCTGTGCCAGCGCACCTCCGGCCGTCATCGTGCTTGCAATGAGCAGTGCGGGTATCGCGAGCGTCCTCATGGTCTTCTCCGTCGGCATGATTGTTGTGACCTTGAAGTCCGTCCCCGCAGGATCGTTCCCCCAGGCAATGACTTCAGAGATGCTGGAGGTCCCAGCAGGCCAGGATCGCTCAGTGACCGCGCCCACACGTCCGCCGCTATACATCGACGCCATAGCCGGCCAGGAGCCGCTTCCACCCGGTGAGGCGGTGCCGTGGCTGGTGGGCAATCTCGTCTCGGCAGCCCAGCTGTTTCCGCAGTGGGTGATCGAAGACCTCACGATTCCACTGCACCTGCAGCCGAACGGCGGCAGCATCATCGGCTTTACGGCTGGCGGTGTGAGCGGCACGATTGCGTTCGCGCAGGATTCCTCAGATTGGCTGCTCGCCGTGGCTGAGATCGAGGGCCGGGAACTCTTCCGCGGCTACATCGAGCGCGCCTACGAGGAATACGACATATGGCCGCCCGACGCCGGAGCGGCCGAGGGCGAGGCACCCGGGCGCATCGGCAAGCATGCATCGTGGATCAGCCTGGACGCGAGAGCCTGGCCGACCCTCTCGCCACTGGCGCCCCAAGGGTGGTTCAATACCAGGCTGGACGAGAAGAATGGGGCCTGGAGGCCACCGGGAGTCTAGGGGACTGCGGCAAGCGTTCGCGGCGAGCAGTATTCTCGCACGCAGCTGAAACTCGGCGTCCATAGCGTGCGTACCTTGGGCGGAAGTTCCCGCATCTCTCCCCCGCCGTTCGGCGTTACAGGCCCATGCACCTCAGACATACCGCCACTACGTCTCCACCGGCAGGCAGCATCGCTCGAGGTCTCCGTTGAGCGCGACGAAGGCGTCGGCAAGGAAACGGAAGCGGCGGCTCAACCCGTGGCTGATAGCTCTTGTGCTCGTTCTGGTCGCCGGCGGCGCCTGGGCCGCCCTTGCGCGCCCGTGGGAGCCCAAGGCCACGGTTGTTGCCATCGAGACGGTCACCCCCGCTGCCGCGAGACGCGTGCTCGCGGTCAATGGTCGCGTGACCCCCAGCCAGCAGGTCGAGATCAGTTCCACCGTCAACGGTCGCATCCTCCAGGTGGCGGTCAACGAGGGTGACCAGGTGCGCAAGGGCGCCGTGCTGCTCGTCATCGACGATAGCCAGCAACGGGCCGCCGTCCTGCAGGTGCAGTCCCAGCTCGATGCAGCCCAAGCCCAGCTCGGCCAGGCCGAGCTCGATCTGAAGCGCGCCGAGGCGCTCACGACCTCGGTCTCCAGGAAGGCACGCGACGATGCGCGGCTGGCGGTCGAGACGGCAAAGAAGGAGGTCGACCGGCTCACCGCGCAGCTCGACCAGGCCAAAAGCCTGCTCGGCGAATACACGGTTCGTGCGCCCTTCGACGGAACCATCCTCAGCCGCGGCGCCGCCCCAGGACAGGTCGTGGCGCCCGCGACCGAGCTCTTCCTCTTTGCCGACACCACGACGCTCTATGGCGAGACCAGCGTCGACGAGCTCTATGCCTCCGAGGTCCAGCGCGGCCTGCGGGCGCAGGCGCGGCCCGCTGGGCACGTCGACATCATCCAGGGCGAGGTGATCTACGTCTCGCCGCGTGTCGACGCCTCGACCGGCGGCCGGCTGGTACGGGTCGCCCTCCCCGGCGCCGGCGAAATGAACCTGCCGGTCGGCCTGACCGTCATGATCAACATCGTCGTCGAGGAAAAGTCCGAGGCGATCACCATCCCGCGCAGTGCCCTCGTCGCCGGCGACAGTCCCGCCGTCTACGTGATGGTCGACGGCAAGGCGGAGCTGCGTCCTGTGCAGTACGTCGACTGGCCCTCCGACCGGCTGATCGTCCTGGATGGGCTCGAACCCGGCGACGCCCTGATCGTCGAAGGCGCAGCAGTGCCGGCCAGCGGCGCCCCGGTCCGGCCAGGAGCCTAACGTGCTCTACCGCCTCAAGATTGCCCTCAGATATCTCACCGCCACCCGCGCCCAGTCCCTGCTGCTCGTGCTCGGGGTGGCAGTAGGGGTCTACGTCTTCGTCTTCATGAGCGCCCTGATTGGTGGGTTGGCCGTGCTGCTGATCGACCGCACGGTGGGCAGCATCGCCCATGTGGTGGTGGAACCGGCCGAGCGCGATCCGGTCGCGCTCAGCAATGATAGCGGCACCCTGCTCGCGGTGATCAAGTCGACGCAGCAAAGACCCACGCTGCAATCGGCGGAGGCTTATCTTCCGATCCTGACGGACGTGCCGGGTGTTTCGGTCATCGTCGGCAAGGTGCTTGGCAACGGCTTCATCGTGAAGGGCGAGGCCGTCGCTCCTGTGATGATCACCGGGGTCGACGGCAAAGACATTTCCGCGATCGCGGATATCGACGCGAACCTGGTGGCGGGAAGCAGCGGGCTGATGCTCGGGACTGCCGTCATCGGCAAGGGGCTCGCGGACACGCTCGGCATCGGCGTCGGCCAGTCTGTGGTGATCCGCTCCGAACGCAATATCGAGCAGACGATCACAGTCGGCGGCATCTTCGAACTGGGCGTTGCCGGGGTCGACGACAACGCCGTGTATCTCAACATCCGTGCCGCTCGCGTTCTGTTCGACCTCCCCGAGGGGCTGTCGCGCTATGAGCTCAAGCTCGACGACCTGCAGCAGGCGCGCGTCGTCGCCAACGAAATCCGGGTCCGGACGGGGCTGAAGGCCACCGCCTGGCAGGAACAGAACGCGCAGCTGCTTGAAGGCCTGACAGCGCAGGCGCGATCGGGTGACCTGATCAAGGGCTTCGCGCTGGTCACGATCATCATCGGAGTGGCGAGCGCACTGCTCCTCTCGACGTACCGGCGGCAGAGCGAGATCGGCATCATGCGCGCAATGGGCGCGACACGGCGCTTCGTGGTCACGGTGTTCGTCATCCAGGGCGCGCTGATCGGGCTGGCTGGCGGGGTGCTAGGCGCCGGGCTCGGCTACCTGTCGCTCCTGCCCTTCCCTCCGCCCGAGATGACCAGCGGCGGTGGGCTGCCCGTCGACTATCGCCAAGGTGGCTATGTCGCCGCCATCACTCTAACCCTCCTTGGCGCCATCGCGGCGGCGATCTGGCCGGCCTACTCAGCCTCCCGCATTGATCCGGTGAAGGCGATCGGCCCATGAGCGAAGACCGCCTTGTCGAAGTGCACGACCTTATCAAGAACTACGAGGAAGGCGAAAACGTCGCCCGCGTACTGCAGGGTGTCGAGCTCGAGATCGATCGGGGCGAGCTGGTTGCGCTGCTCGGCCCCTCCGGCTCGGGCAAGTCCACGCTGCTAAACATCATCGGCACGCTAATGCGGCCGACCGACGGCTCGCTCGCAATCCTGGGAGAAAGCCTGATCGGCGCAGAGGACGTTGTGCTGACGGAATTCCGCAACCTGCACATCGGCTTTGTCTTCCAGGCGCACCTGCTCCTGCCGGACTTCACCGCGCTCGAGAATGTCATGTTCCCGGCCGCGACCCGTCATGGCCGCGAGCGGCGGGAGGACCGTGAGCGGGCGAGCGAGCTGCTCGATCGCGTAGGCCTCCGCGACCGGCGACATTATCTCGCGAGCCAACTGTCCGGGGGGCAGAAGCAGCGAGTCGCTGTCGCGCGCTCGCTGATGAACTCACCCGAGCTCGTGCTCGCTGACGAGCCGACCGGCAACCTAGACCGCGAGAGCGCCACCAGGTCATGACGCTGCTGACCGAGATCAACGAGAACGACAAGTCCGGCTTCCTGATCTCCACCCACGATGAGAAGATCGCCGGCCGCTGCCGCCGGCAGATCTACATGGTCGACGGCAAGGTCGCCGACGATCAACGGTAGGCGCACATCGTCTCGTGTGTGGTGGCCTGAAACACTGATTCCTTACCTCAGTGGTGATGACCTGGCGAAAGTGGCACCCTAATACACCTCATGTCGCGTGCATTGACGGGCCCTCTTCCCCTTCCCTTCCCTCACGCCTTCCGCTACACCCCGCGCCTAACCTTCACGACCGGGCCGGGGCCGCGCAAATGCGCCGGTTTTCCGTGCGCCTGATTTGCGCGGGCGCCCTGCCCGTCCGTGCCAGCACAGCCGAGCGTCCTTATGCCCAAGCGCACAGACATCAAATCGATCCTCATCATCGGCGCGGGGCCGATCATCATCGGGCAGGCATGCGAGTTCGATTACTCGGGCACGCAGGCCTGCAAGGCGCTCAAGGACGAGGGCTACCGGATCATCCTCGTTAACTCGAACCCGGCGACGATCATGACTGATCCTGATCTCGCCGACGCCACCTACATGGAGCCGATCACGCCCGAAGTGGTGGCGATGATTATCGAAAAGGAACGGCCCGACGCGCTGTTGCCGACGATGGGCGGGCAGACGGCGCTCAACTGTGCGTTGAGCCTTCGCAAGATGGGCGTGCTCGAGAAGTTCGGCGTCGAGATGATCGGCGCCGATGCCGAGGCGATCGACAAGGCCGAAGACCGCGAGCTCTTCCGCGAGGCCATGAAGAAGATCGGCCTCGAGACGCCGCGCTCGATGCTGGCACACAACGTCGTCGAAGCGCTGCAGGCGCTCGACGTCATCGGCCTGCCCTGCATCATCCGCCCGAGCTTCACGCTGGGCGGCACCGGCGGTGGCATCGCCTACAACCGCGAGGAATACCTCAACATCGTCGAGGGCGGGATTGATGCCTCGCCCACCAACGAGGTGCTAATCGAGGAGAGCGTGCTCGGCTGGAAAGAGTACGAGATGGAGGTCGTTCGCGACAAGAACGACAACTGCATCATCGTCTGCTCCATTGAGAACCTCGATCCGATGGGCGTCCACACCGGGGATTCGATCACCGTGGCGCCGGCGCTGACGCTGACCGACAAGGAATACCAGATCATGCGCGACGCCAGCATTGCTGTGCTGCGCGAGATCGGGGTGGAGACCGGCGGATCGAACGTACAGTTCGGCGTCAATCCGGTGGATGGGCGCCTGGTGGTGATCGAAATGAACCCGCGCGTGTCGCGGTCTTCCGCACTGGCCTCCAAGGCGACTGGCTTCCCCATCGCCAAGGTCGCGGCGCGCCTGGCGGTCGGTTACACCCTGGACGAGCTCGAGAACGACATCACTGGCGGGGCCACGCCGGCGTCGTTCGAGCCCTCCATCGACTATGTCGTCACCAAGATCCCTCGCTTCGCGTTCGAGAAGTTTCCCGGTGCCGACAACCGGCTGACCACCTCGATGAAGTCGGTCGGCGAGGCGATGGCGATCGGCCGCACATTTCAGGAGAGCCTGCAGAAGGCGCTGCGCTCGCTGGAAACCGGGCTGACCGGGCTCAACGAGATCGGCATTCCGGGGCTCGGGCTCGACGAGGACGACAACCGCAACGCAATCAAGGCCGCTATCGGCACCGCCACACCCGAGCGGCTGCTGCGCGTCGCCGAGGCGATGCGGATGGGCCTGACCCACGAGGAGATTTACGCCGCCTGCAAGATCGACCGCTGGTTCCTCGAGCAGATACAGGCGCTCGTGGACATGGAAAAGAAGGTCCGCGAGCTGGGGCTGCCGCAGAGCGCCGAGGCCCTCCGCAGCCTCAAGGCGATGGGCTTCTCCGATGCACGTCTCGCCGAGCTCAGCGGCCAACGCACGTCCGATGTTCGCCGGCTGCGGCGCTCCTTGGGTGTTCGGCCGGTTTACAAGCGGATCGATACCAGCGCCGCTGAGTTCGCCTCGCCGACCGCCTACATGTACTCGACCTACGAGAGCCCTTTTGCCGGCGCAGTCGCCGACGAAGCGCGGCCTTCGGACCGCAAGAAGGTGGTTATCCTCGGCGGCGGGCCTAATCGCATCGGCCAGGGCATCGAGTTCGACTACTGCTGCTGCCATGCGGCATTCGCGCTGAGCGAAGCGGGGTACGAGACCATCATGGTCAACTGCAACCCCGAGACCGTCTCGACCGACTACGACACCTCGGATCGGCTCTACTTCGAGCCGCTGACCGAGGAAGACGTAATCGAGATCCTCGAGACCGAAAAGGAGAATGGTACTCTGCACGGCGTCATCGTGCAGTTCGGAGGCCAGACCCCGCTCAACCTCGCCGATGCGGTGGAGAAGACCGGCGTGCCGATCCTGGGCACCCAACCCCAGGCCATCGACCTCGCCGAAGACCGCGACCTGTTCTCCAAGCTGATCGGCCGGCTGGAGTTGATCCAGCCCAAGAACGGCATCGCCTATTCGCTTGAGCAGGCGCGACTGGTGGCCGAGCGGCTCGGCTACCCGCTGGTGATCCGCCCGTCCTACGTGCTGGGTGGCCGTGCCATGCAGATCGTCCACGCTCCGGCGGAGTTCGAGCAGTACGTACAAGGTACACTCACCAGCCTGGTGCCGCCGGACATTCTCGCCCGCTACCCGAACGACAAGACCGGGCAGATCAACTCGGTGTTGTCGGACAATCCACTGCTGTTCGACGCCTATCTCAGCCGCGCGGTGGAGATCGATGTCGACTGCCTCGCCGATGGCAAGGACGTCTTCATTTGCGGCATCATGGAGCACATCGAGGAGGCGGGCATCCATTCGGGTGACAGCGCCTGTTCGCTGCCGCCCAAGAACCTCAGCGACGAGGTGATCGCCGAGCTGAAGCGGCAGACCACAGAGCTGGCGCTGGCGCTCAAGGTCGGCGGGCTGATGAACGTCCAGTTTGCGATCAAGGATGGCGTCATAAACATCCTCGAGGTTAACCCGCGCGCCTCTCGTACCGTGCCGTTTGTGGCTAAAGTGATGGGGACGCCCCTCGCCAAGATCGCGGCGCGGATCATGGCGGGCGAAAGCCTAGCGAGCTTCGGGCTGACGGAGCGCGAGATCGAGCACGTCGCGATCAAAGAGGCCGTGTTCCCCTTCAACCGCTTCCCGGGTGTCGACACCGTGCTCGGGCCGGAGATGAAGTCGACCGGCGAAGTGATCGGGCTCGATACCGACTACGCCATGGCCTTCGCCAAGAGCCAGATCGGCTCAGGCAGTAAGGTGCCACGCGAGGGCACCGTGTTTATTTCGGTGCGCGACGACGACAAGGCGTCCATCGTCGAGCCGATGCGCCAACTCGAGGAGCACGGATTCAAGGTTATCGCGACCAGCGGAACACAGCGCTACCTGGTCGAGCACGGCGTCAACGCCGCGCGCGTCAACAAGGTCCTCGAGGGTCGGCCGCACATCGTCGACGCGATGAAGAACGGCGGCGTCCAGCTGGTCATCAATACCACCGAGGGCCAGAAGACAATCAGCGACAGTCGTGACATCCGCCGCACCGCGCTGCTGGGCAAAGTGCCCTACTACACCACCATCCCGGGTGCGCTCGCCGCCGTCGAAGGGATCATCGCCTATCGGCAGGGAAACCTGACCGTGCGCCCGCTGCAGGAGTATTTCCCGGCGTAAGAACCTCCCTTCGATTCGACTTGCCTCGGCACAGCTGAGGCGCGCGTGCAACAGATCAAATTGTGGCCGCGCGCCCTGACGCTGCCATATTGTCTGGCAGTCGATCTTCAGCTACAAGGCTTGCTGTCGAATATTGCGGCCGACAGTTCGTGCCTGGCGTCTCGCGCGCCTGCTGACGTCACTACCCGGGATTCGATGGGCGGATCTAACCAATAGGGGTGGCGACCGCCACAGCAGTAGACTGCGAGAGGGTCTTTATTATGGCGACTGGCACTGTGAAATGGTTCAACGGGCAGAAGGGCTACGGCTTTATCCAGCCTGATGAGGGCGGAGCGGACGTGTTCGTCCACATCTCAGCCGTGCAGCGCTCTGGCCTCAATGGCCTCGATGAGGGTCAGAAGGTCAACTACGAGATCGTCAAGGACAAGCGGACCGGCAAGTCGGCCGCCGACAACCTGACGGCTGCCGGCTAACGCCGGACGCTATTAGGAATTCGAAGGCGCAGCCTCGCACGGGGCTGCGCTTTTTCGTTTGGCGCAAGGGCGATGTCTCCCCGATATGAAGAGAAGAGCGGCGGCAGCCGGCTTCTACCCCGTTCGGCCTACGCTGCCTTGTCGAACTGCGCAGCGTGGAGGCCGATGTAGTAGTCCAGCTGCTCGTCCCCCTTACCCAACGCCCTCATGATCTCGCGCATGAAGCTGACTGGAGCGGTGGCCGCAGCGGTGACTATCTTGCGGTCGCTGACCGCGTGGGGCACATCTTGGTAATGTGCCTTGCCCCCATAGCCGGTGGGCTCAAGGTACCCCGCCCCGTTGCTGGTGTGCGCAACGTCGTCGAGAATGCCGGTCCTCGCCGTCGCAACCGTGCCATCGCAGATCGCGCCGATAACCTTGCCCTTACCGCGGGCAGCACGAAGCAGCGCCGTCAGGTCGGGAGCACCGGGCTGCTGCCATGAGGACCCGCCGCAGACGATGACGCCGTCGACGAGATCGAGGTCGATGTCCTCGAGCGCGAGCTGGGGCTGCACCTTCATGCCGCCCATCGAAGTAACCGGCAGTCCGCCCGGTGAGGCGTATAGGGTCGTGATCTCGTAGAAGCCGCTACCGGCGCCGTTGAGCAGCCCGGTCTCCCAATCGGCAAAGCCTTCGGTCAGGATGGTGATGATGGTGGTCATGCATGCCTCCTTTCGCTGGCCCCTGATAACGCTCAGCGGCGCCAGAAGCTGTCAGCAGAGGCAGATTTTCTCCGTGAGGGTACGCCCGCGGCGAATCCCTCTAAGCCTCCAGCACCCGTGACCTTGACCGCGACCCTGCGGGTGGTCATCTATAGGTTGCTTCCCGCCAGCGTTGACTACGCAAGCCGAAGGAGTTTGGCAGAAGCCGCTTATTGAGTTGCTCCGGAGAGCGAGATGGACAAGATCCCGATGACCCCCAGCGGCCACGCCGCGCTGACTGAGGAGTATCGCCGCCGTACGGCTGAGGACCGTCCGCGCATCATCCGCGATATCTCTGAAGCGCGCGCGCACGGGGACCTCTCCGAAAACGCCGAGTACCACGCTGCCAAGGAGCAGCAGAGCCACAACGAGGGCCGCATCCAAGAGCTAGAGTCGCTGCTTGCGCTCGCGGAGATCGTGGATGTCAGCAAGCTCTCCGGCTCAACCGTGAAGTTCGGGGCAAAGGTCACCCTCCTCGACGAGGACACCGAGGACGAAAAGACCTACTTCATCGTCGGCGACGCCGAGGCCGATGCCAGCAACGGGCGCATCTCCATCTCCTCTCCGATCGCGCGCGCGCTGATCGGCAAGGAGGAGGGGGATACCGTTGAGGTGATGGCGCCCGGCGGCTCCCGCAGCTACGAGATCGTCAAGGTCAAGTACTAACGGTTTAGCCGAGCGCGGCTCGTGCTGCTCGCTTTTTTTCGGCAATCCTGCGGGTTGCTGTGGCTTTTCGGTTAACCGCCGTTGCTAACGCCCTGAGCGGCCTTGAAACCATCGCTCCGGGGCACCTATTTTAGCGCCCTGGGGGGTGGAAGGTTCTCATGCACGCCAAGGTTATCATCATCGGCTCGGGGCCGGCCGGCTACACGGCTGCGATCTACGCTGCGCGCGCGATGCTCGAGCCTGTCATGATCCAGGGCATCCAGCCCGGCGGTCAGCTCACCATCACGACTGACGTGGAGAACTACCCCGGCTTTGCGGACGTCATCCAGGGTCCTTGGTTAATGGAGCAGATGAAGGCCCAGGCCGAACACGTCGGCACCAGGATCGTCAACGACCTGATCGTCTCGGTGGACCTCAACACCCTGCCGTTCGTGCTGCACGGCGACTCTGGTACGCGCTACACTTGTGACGCGCTGATCGTAGCAACCGGCGCTCAGGCGCGCTGGCTCGGGTTGCCAAGCGAGGAGAAATTCCAGGGCTTCGGCGTTTCCGCCTGCGCGACCTGTGACGGCTTCTTCTACCGCGAGAAGCACGTACTAGTGGTCGGCGGCGGCAACACCGCGGTCGAGGAGGCGCTGTTCCTCACCAACTTTGCGTCCAAGGTGACGGTGGTGCACCGCCGCAGCGAGTTCCGCGCCGAGCGCATCCTGCAGCAGCGCCTGTTCGCGCATCCGAAAATTGAGGTGCTGTGGAACACTGAACTGGCCGAAGTTACCGGCAAACCGATGCCGCCGTCGGTCGACGGCGTGGTGCTACGCGACACCAAGACCGGCAAGCTCACCGAAATGGCCGTCGATGGTGTGTTCATCGCGATCGGGCATACACCGGCGACCGGCATTTTCGATGGCCAGCTGGAAATGAAGCCCGGCGGCTATCTCAAGGTTAAGCCGGGAACCACGCAGACCAATATCGAGGGAGTCTTCGCCGCCGGCGACGTCACGGATGACGTCTTCCGCCAGGCGGTGACCGCTGCCGGCATGGGGTGCATGGCCGCGCTCGAGGCCGAACGATTCCTTGCCGAGCACGAGTTGGCCGAGGCGGCCCAGTAGATGCTGGATTGGGACAAGCTCCGGATCTTCCATACCGCCGCCGAATCCGGAAGTTTCACCCACGCCGCTGAAAAACTGGGGATGAGCCAGTCGGCCGTCTCCCGTCAGATTTCCGCGCTCGAGGACGACCTCAAGCTCAAGCTCTTCATTCGTCACGCGCGCGGCCTCGTCCTGACGGAGGTCGGCGAACAGCTCTTCCGCACCGCGCACCGGATGCACTGGGAGCTGCAGCAGGTCGAGACTCAGATGAGCGAGAGCCAGGACGAACCGACCGGCTCGCTGATCGTCACCACCACCGTCGGCATCGGCTCGACGTGGCTGAGCTCGCGCATCCACGAATTCCTGCTGCTCTACCCGGACATTCAGATCGAGATAAAGCTCAACGACGCCGAACTCGACCTCGCCATGCGCGAGGCGGACGTGGCGATTCGACTGCACCGGCCCAATCAGTCCGAGATGATCCAGCGCAAGCTCTTCACGGTGCACAACCACTTCTACGTGTCCCAAAGCTACGTCGCCGAGCACGGCGAGCCACAGTCGGTCGAGGAGCTGGACAGCCACCGGATCATCTCGTTCGGTGAGCCGGTTCCCTCCTATCTCGGGGACATCAACTATCTCGAACGGCTTGGGCGACCTGACTCCTCGCCCCGGCGTGCCGCAATGCGGGTCAACGCCATCTACGGGATGATGCAGGCGGCACGGGCGGGAATCGGCATTGCGATGCTCCCCGACTACGTGACCGAAGGCGAAAGCGCGTTGCGACTGGTCCTGCCTGGCATCGAACTGCCGGCCTATGAGGCCTATTTCGTCTATCCACCCGCTCTGAAGAATTCCAAGCGCGTCGGCGTCTTCCGCGACTTCCTCGTCAGCAAGGCGCGGGAGTGGAGTTTCTAGCCAACATCGCGATCATCCCCGGTTCAGCCGCCTCCGACTAGGAGCCGGGTGAGTCAGGGGAGAGCATCTATGCGCAATGTTGTCATCGCGGCCGCCATGTTCGCGTCATGTGGGCAGGTCGCGTCCGCCCAAGAATTCCTGCAACTAACGCCTGAGCAGGTGGGCCAAATCTTCTGCATCGGCATGCTCGGCAACGACATGGCACCGTCGAGGCCATCCTGACCCCGGAACTAACCACAGCAATAGCGACCGCCGAGGCCCAGAACGCCGCCTACGAGAAAGCCAACGCTGGCGAGAAGCCGCCGCTGGGCGATGGCATCCCTTGGCAGAACGCGCCCGACTACGCCGCAATCTGCACCGTCGGAGCCGTGACCTTGATGATGGACGAGGCGTCGGTCGAGATCAGGCACGGATTTCCGGAATACCCAGATGCCGACTTCACCGACCGGCTGAAGCTTCGGCTCGTCCCGGGCAGTGTCGGCCAGAAGGTCTGGCGCATCGACGATGTCGCCTATGCCGGCGAAGGGTCGCTCACGGTGGCGCTCAAGAGCGCCTTCATGAACTGAGGTCATCGGCAGACGGGTGCGACAATTCTGCAGTCCGCAGAAATCGCCCAGCCATTGAAACCAATCGGAACGTGTACCATTTCATGCTCGACGGCGACGGGAATGCCCTCCCTCAGTCCCTCGCCAGTCCCTCGCGCGGGGACCATAGTCTCCGCGCCCGCGGCTCCGCCCTCCCCCCAGGCGGAGCCGCTTTCTTTTTGGACAGCAACACTGACATACCTGCGCAAGGTGCATGGCTGTCATGTCGCTTCGCGCATTGCTGAGGAACGTGCCCGGCGGCATATTAGCCCTGTCGCTGATGACCAACGACCGAATCCTCCTCCCTCGGTCCTTCGGTTTCGCGGCACGGGCAGCCTCCGTATCCTCCTCCCTCGGCGGATGCCCAACTGGCAGATGGCGTTTCTCCTCCTCCCTCGTCCATCTGCCACCACTTTGGATTTGGGCCCTAGGCTCAGTCATCAGGCTCCACTCTTCATGGGTGGAGCCTCTTTTTTTGATCTGCCACCAGGAAGCCCATGCGCGAGATGCATGGCTGGATTGAATGCTTGACGTTTGCGCGCCGCAATGGCCGGGGACAATACTAGCGCTCGAGTTCGCGGCCTCCCTCCTCCCCGGCCGCTCTCGTCTGGTCTTCCGCTTTCGGCGGATGATCTCCGAGGCCCCGTCCCTCCCCTCGGGCGGGGCCTCATTCTTCCCCCCGATGGTGCGTCAAAAGCGCGGAAAACCGTTCATTTCGGGTTCAGCCGTCCTGCGCAACGTTGCGTCTTCGGGGGCGTTGAACGGCATCCGAGTTGAATGGAGATCGATATGACCCTCAAGAACATTGCTCTTAAGGCAGGGCTGGCGGCAACCGGCCTCCTGATGGGTACGGCGGCAGCTTTCGCCGCTTCGGCGGAAGCGACTAGCCCCGTCAACGTGCGCAGCGGCCCGGGAACCTCCTACAGCGTCGTGGACCAGCTCTATGCCGGCGAGAACGTCGACGTTCGAGCCTGCCAGGGCGGCTGGTGCCGCATTACCCATTCTGGCCCCGATGGCTGGGTTTCGGCAAACTACCTTACCCGCGGTGGCGACTATTACGATGACGATGATTATTACGACGGTCCGGACATCGTAGTCCGGGCGCCGCGCTACTACCGCAGCTACCCGTACTACCGTCACTATCGCCCGTACCGGCCCTATGGGCCCTACGGCAGCTTCTGCGTGGGTGGGAGCAACGCGAGCTTCTGCATCAGCAACTAAGCTCGACGGCTAGGCCACATATGGCGCCGCTCCGGCTTCGGGGCGGCGTTTTGGTGAGCCTACTCCACGCGGAGCCGCTCGACGTCGATGCCGCGCGCCCTAAGCGGTTCACGCATCCGCCTGCTGAGGAACTCGCCGAGGCCATAGATCGCGATTGCTGCGACCAGCAGCACGACCCCAAAAGCCTGCCAGCCATCCTGTGTGGCAACGATCAAAGCAGCGATCACCGCAACGGCAGCAGCGCCAACCAGCACATAGCTGCGCCGCTCGCCATCGATCTTGAGGTTGCGCGCGCTCGACAGCAGCAGGTCTTTGAGCTCGATGTCAATCATTGCCGCGAGCTCGGGGTTGCGGCCCTCGCGCCTGATGGTCTGCATGTAGGCTTCGACCCGCCGCTCCATCAGCGCCTCGCGCTCGCCAGATCGATTCCTGCGGAAGAAGCTAAAGATGAGGAACGCAGCAACGAGAACTACCGCGAGTTCGAGCAACGCAAGCATCAGCCCCTCCTCTGTCCGCGACAACACATGCCCACGAGGTGCAGCGGATTCAAGTGAGAGCGATAGGTGCTGAGGCTTGCCGCCGGGCCAGGCGCGGCTACAGTTGAACCATGGTGCCGGTGTTCTGGGGACGGGGGCTGTTCGTGGGAGGGCTGGTGGCGCTTGTGCTCTCCACCGCCCCAGCGCTCATTCTATCGCAACTACCGCCACGCTTTAGCGACACGTTCTTTGGCCCACTTGCAGGCTTGCTCCTGCTGACTGTCGCACCGCTCGCCCTGTTGTTCGCTAGTGCGGGGGCGATCCTGCTGCTGGTCGTGCTGTTTCGGCGTCTGCGCGGTCGCGAACGCGGCTGAGCCGGCGCTCCCGCGCCATAACCACGAGGCCGGCCCCGACGATCACTGCCGCTCCGATCAGTGAAATCCCGTCAATCACATGCCCGAATACTACGTAGCTCAGGGTTATCGCCCACGGCAGGGACACGTAGTTGAACGGCTGCAGCGTGCTGGCCGGGGTCATCGACAGCGCCAGCATGGCCAGGCTGTGGGCGACACAGGTTGTCGTCATCACAACCAGCGCTAGGAGCAGCCCATTCAGGTCCATGGGCGCCCAGAAGAAGATGCCTACGGCGGTTGAGAGCACCAGCCCTACCAGCGCAACGTAGAACATGCTCGTCGGGGTGGAATCGTACTCCGATACCTTGCGGGTGAGCGCAATGTAGATCGCATAGCAGGACGACGAGAGGACTGCGAACGTGACGCCCCAATCGAGCGGCAGCCCGCCCGGCCTGACGATGATCATCGCCCCGAGGAAGCCCACGCCAACCGCAGCGAAGCGGAAAATTCCAACCTTCTCCCCCAGGACAGGAATCGCGACAATGGTCACGACAAGCGGATAGATGAGAGAGATCGATTGCAGCTCGCCGAGCGGCACGGTTTTGACCGCAAAGGCGAAGAACCAGATGTCGAGGATGAGAAGTAGCCCGCGGATCAGCTGCAGCATAGGAAAGCGCGACTTGAGAGCCTGACGCAGCGGCGCCCGCCGCATCACGAGAAAGAGCGAGAAGGCGGCGAAAGCCCAGTACCGCATCATCGTGATCTGGAAGGGCGAGTAGTCCTGCACGACGACCTTAGCGGCGGCGTCTTGGATGCCGAAGATCAGAACGGCGGTCACGGTCAGAACAATGCCGCGCGTGACATTGTCGCCGGCGCGAGCCATCCCTCCTGCAGTCTCGCTCATCGCCGTAACAGCCCTTCTTAGCGGCACCGGAATGCACGGCGCCCGGCAGGGCTTGTGCTGGCGCGCAATGATGCTGTCAATGCGTCAACCGGCCCGGTACTGCCTCCTCGAACCAGTTGCGAGTTCCAGATGCGCGCATTGATCGTCCTGACCCTCTGGCTATTATCCTTGCCCGTGCTTGCGCAGGATCGCCCAGCGGTGGAGCGAGATTTCAAGGCCTGGCACGTCAGCTGCCGACCCGACGGGTACTGCGCCGCGAGCACCAGCGGTGGTGATGGGATCGTGTTGATCGTTGGGCGCCACGCCGAGCAGAGCTACTGGGAGCTGGGATTCCGCAGCCCGACCGCCCTGCCCGATGAGTGGAACGACTTCGTGGTGGCCGTGGATGGTCAGGAAACCACCTTCAGCCTCTCCGAGGAGGTCGGCGCCTACGATCAGCCGGACCAGTTCTACTTTCTCGGCATCAAAGCGCAGGAGGTGATGGATCGCATGACGCCTGGGCGGAAGATGTCGATCGCCTTCACCGGGCTCGACAGCCAGCAGCGGAAGGCAGAGTTCTCGCTCGAAGGCTTTTCCGCCTCGACCTTCTTCATCGACGAGCAGCAGGGCCGGATCGGCTCGGAACGCGTTGCGTCGGTGCCGCCGTACGGACTCGTCCCTATCCGCGGCGGCAACACAGTCGCGCCGAATATCCCGGTCGCACTGCTGGATCGCCAGCGAGCCGACCCCGAGTGTGCGCCGCTCGAGACGCTCGCCAACGGCCGCGATTTTGCGGTCGACGAGCTGACTGACGGCTACCGCCTCTACGTGGTGCCCTGCTGGAGCGCCGCGTACAACGCTGGCTGGAAGGTCTACCTCGAAGGCGCGGGGGAGTTCACTCCGCAGTACTTCGCAAGCTTCGACACCGCTTCGGGTTGGACCGGGACACCGTTCGTCGTGAACTACGACTACGACCCGCACACCAAGACCCTGACCGAGTTCAA
The DNA here is from genome assembly GCA_023427545.1 of Pseudomonadota bacterium. Classification (GTDB taxonomy): domain Bacteria; phylum Pseudomonadota; class Alphaproteobacteria; order Rhizobiales; family Devosiaceae; genus JAEZBF01. The sequence continues at coordinate 5,768 of JAEZBF010000404.1, read as the reverse complement.
CAAGGCACGCGGCCCCGCCGATTGCGGATCACAAGCGCAGTGGACCTGGAATGGTTATCTCTTCCGGCTGAACGAGTACCGCTACCGGGACTGCCCCGACGAGGCGGATGAGAATGCCGAGATGCCGGAGTTCCCGGTCGTCTATGCGGCGCCTGAAGAAGAGGAAGACCGGGACTAGCTGCCGCGTCGTGACCTTGCAATGACTTACGACGAGTGCCGCTAAGGTAATCGGTTCGCAGTGAGTTGCAGGCGGCCGCCCTTGCGCCGCCGCATCGCAGCGCTCAAATGGGGATCAACACAGCCCCTGCCCGACATGACCGACGAGACCAAGCTTTCTGGCGCGGACGTGATCCGCGCTTTCGTCAAGACTCTCCCCGCTTCCCCCGGCGTCTACCGGATGCTCGATGAGGCAGGTGATGTCATGTACGTGGGCAAGGCGCGCAACCTGAAGGCGCGCGTCACCAACTACACCCGGCCCGAAGGGCTCGACGTACGCCTGCAGCGAATGATCGCTGCCACGCGCTCCATGGAATTCGTGCGCACCGAAACAGAGAGCGAAGCACTGCTGCTCGAGGCCAATCTGATCAAGCGGCTGAAGCCACGCTTCAACGTGCTGCTGCGAGACGACAAGACCTTCCCCTACATCCTGATCAAGACCGACCACGAGGCGCCGGAGATTCTCAAGCACCGCGGCACGCGACGCGCGAAGGGCCACTATTTCGGACCATTCGCGTCGGCGGTAGCGGTCAAGCGGACCCTCACGTCGCTGCAGAAGGCATTCCTGCTGCGCTCGTGCTCTGACAGCTTCTACGCCAAGCGGCTGCGGCCATGCCTGCTGCACCAGATTAAGCGCTGCTCGGGACCGTGCACGCGCGAAATCGAAATCGCTGACTACCAGCGGCTGGTCGAGGAGGCGCGCGCGTTCCTCTCCGGCAAGAGCAAGTCGGTACAGGAAGGCTTGCAGCGGGAGATGAACGCAGCGGCCGCGGCACTCGATTTCGAGCGCGCCGCCCTGCTCCGCGACCGGCTCAGCGCCCTGGCGCTAATTCAAAGCCAGGGCGACGTCACCTCGCGTTCGATCGAGGAGGCGGATGTTTTCGGCATTCATCACGAGGGCGGGCAGTTCTGTGTTCAGGTGTTCTTCTTCCGGGCGCACCAGAATTGGGGCAACTACGCGTTCCGACCTCGGGCGGACTCGAGCATGCCCGAAGCGGAAGTGCTGGAGGCGTTCCTCTCCCAGTTCTACGAAAGCCACACGCCCCCCCGGCTGGTGCTTCTCAGCCATGCGCTCAGCGAGCACGCGCTACTGGAAGAGACGCTGACCGCCCGTGCCGGCTCGCGAGTGTATGTCGAGGTACCCAAGCGCGGCGAGAAGCGCGACCTCGTTGCGCACGCGCTCACCAACGCCCGCGAAGCGTTGGCGCGGCAGCTTTCGGAAGGCGCGACCCAGCGGACGCTGTTGGAAGGCGTCGCGGAGGCGTTCGGACTGGACGAGACGCCCCGACGGATCGAGGTCTACGACAACTCGCATATTTCCGGCACAAACGCGGTGGGCGCGATGATTGTCGCCGGCGAGGAGGGCTGCTCCAAGAAGCACTACCGCACCTTCAACATCCGCAGCGAGGCACTAACCCCCGGCGACGATTTCGGCATGATGCGCGAGGTGCTGACGCGACGCTTCTGGCGGCTTGCGGCTGAGGTCGAACCGGGTTCAGAGGATGAGGCGACGGGCATGCCGGACTGGCCCGATGTCGTTTTGATCGACGGCGGCCAAGGCCAGCTCAATGCGGTGCGCGAGGTGATCGCGGAGCTCAACCTGCCCCGTGAGGTGATCTTCATCGGCATCGCCAAGGGCGAAGAGCGCGACGCGGGCCGGGAGAAGTTCTTCATGGAGGGCAAGGAGCCCTTCATGCTGCCGCACCGCGACCCGGTGCTCTACTACGTGCAGCGGCTACGCGACGAGGCGCACCGCTTCGCCATCGGCACGCACCGCGCCAAGCGCAAGCGGGAGATCACCAGGAACCCGCTCGACGAGATCGACGGTATCGGGCCGCTGCGGAAACGCGCCCTGCTCAACCACTTCGGCTCCGCCAAGGCAGTTGGTCGTGCCTCGCTGGCCGACCTCGCGAGCGTGCCGGGCATATCAGCGGCAACGGCGCAGCTGGTCTATGACCACTTCAACGGGCCAGGCTGATCTGCGGAGCTATGCAAAAACAAAAGGCGCCCGGTGGGGCGCCCTTCGTGGCAGTCGATGCTGTTCTGTTAGAGAGAAGCGCCGCGCGCGACGGTCTTGATCTCGCTGCGATTGATGCCCAGGTCGCGGAGCTCGCGGTTGGAAAGGCTCTGCAGCTCATGGACAGTGCGCTGGTAGGCAGCGAAGCGGGCGATGGTCTGACGAATGCTCATTTGAGGTCTCTCTTGTGTTTGCCCGCTTTACATAGGCCCGGGGGGTGAGCACGAGCAGGGCCAGACTCTGCGAGCGAGCCATGCACTGCCCGCATGGCGAATCAACCAGCCGTTAGTTTCCCGTTCAGGTTCCAGTGTCCTTCGCCGCGCGCTCCCTGCCAGGACGACACGGATCGCCTGATGACAACGGGTAGCGCCTCAGCTATGTAGCTGGGCGATGAGCAAGCTCCGCGCCGCGTTTACGTTCTGGTTTAGCTATTATCCGGGCCCGCGGCGGACGGAGGGTGCTTGCTGACGTAAGACGACCAGAGCACATAACCCCCAACGCCGCCGGCACTCGCCAGGCGGCTTTTTGTGCCGCCAGCGGGCGCCCTTCCGAGGAGCCCAGAATGCTGAAAACCACGGACGACCTGCGCATTACCGAACTGCGCGAGCTGACCCCGCCCATTGAGATCATGCGCGCCTTCCCGCGCACGGATACGGCAACGCAGACCGTGCTTCGCGCACGCCACGCGCTGCACAATATCCTTTGCGGCAGCGACGACCGGCTGGCGGTGGTGATCGGCCCCTGCTCGATCCACGATCCCCTCGCCGCGATGGACTACGCCGAGCGGCTGCGGTCAGTGCGGGAGCGGCTCGGCGGCCAACTCGAGATCGTCATGCGCGTCTATTTCGAGAAGCCGCGCACCACGGTGGGGTGGAAAGGGCTGATCAACGACCCCGCGCTTGACGGCAGCTTCGATATCGACACTGGCCTCAGGACCGCGCGCAAGCTGCTGCTCGACATCAACAATCTCGGCCTGCCCGCGGGTTGCGAGTTCCTCGACATGACGACGCCCCAGTACATCGCCGACCTCGTCAGCTGGGCGGCGATCGGGGCACGCACGACCGAGAGCCAGATCCACCGCGAGCTCGCCTCCGGCCTATCGTGTCCGGTGGGGTTCAAGAACGGAACCGATGGCAACGTGCGGATCGCGCTAGATGCGGTGAAATCTGCCAGCCAGCCGCATCATTTCATGGCGGTGACCAAGACCGGCCGCTCGGCAATCGCATCGACCACGGGCAATGCTGACTGCCACATCATCCTGCGTGGCGGCACCGCGCCCAACTACGATGCAGCAAGCGTCGCCGCCGCCTGCGCCGAGGCAGGCAAAGCGGGCCTGTCGCCACGGCTGATGGTGGACGCGAGCCACGCCAATTCGGGCAAGAAGCCGGAGAACCAGCCCGCCGTGCTCGCCGACATCGGGACACAGCTATCAGCCGGGGAAGACCGAATCATAGGCGTGATGGCGGAGAGCAACATCGTCGCCGGGCGGCAAGAGCTGGGTGCCGAGCCCCTGGTCTATGGTCAGTCGATCACCGACGGCTGCATCGGGTGGAAGGACACCGTGCCAGTGCTTGAGAACCTGGCCAAGGCAGTCGCGGAGCGCCGGCGGGTAGTTGGGCGGGCGGTGGCCTAAGCGCTGCCTTGACCCCGCCACGCGAACGCTGTTCCCTCGGCCCATGGCGTCGAATCTCACGTCCGTCCCCAACCTCCTCACCTACGGGCGCGTCGCCGGGATCCCGGTGATCTGCCTGCTAATCGGTGTCGGTGGCGCTTGGGGCTACGGCTTGGCCTTCATCCTCTACGTTGCGGCGGCGGTAACGGATTGGCTCGACGGCTATCTGGCGCGGAAGTGGAACCAGGGCTCAGCGCTGGGTCGGATGCTTGATCCCATCGCGGACAAGGCACTGGTAGCGGCGCTGCTGATCGTCCTCGCCTGGACACATGCCCTTTCCGGCTGGGACCTGGTACCAGCCATCGCGATCATGCTGCGTGAGATTCTTGTTTCAGGGCTGCGCGAATTTCTCGGGCCCCGCAACGTCGTGGTGCACGTCACCCAGCTCGCGAAGTGGAAGACGACGACGCAACTCGTCGCCCTCGGTGCCGTGCTGCTCGAGCCGCTCTTTCCATCACTCGGACTGCTCAGCGACATCCTGCTGTGGCTCGCCGGCATACTGACGGTATGGACAGGGTTTGAGTACTATCGTGGCGCCTGGGTACACATCGGCGGCGAGGCGGCATGAAGGTCCTCTACTTCGCCTGGCTGCGGGAGCGGTTGAACCGCAGCGAAGAGCATATCGAGCCCCCGACCGATGTGAAGACGGTCGGCGAGTTGATTCAGTGGCTGAGACAAAACGACGAAGCGTTGGGACTGGCTATGGAAAAGCCCGAGATCCTGAACGTGGCGATTGACGCTCACAGGGTGCAGCACGATGCTCCCATCGCCGGCGCACGGGTGATCGCGCTGATGCCACCGATGACCGGCGGTTGAGGTGGACGTCCGCATTCAGCGTGAGCCGTTCGACCCAGGCGCGGAGAGCAACGCATTCCTGGCCAAGGCAGATGGTGCTGGTGCCGCGGTGACGTTCACCGGGCTGGTGCGATCCGACCCCGCGCATCCTATCCACCTGCTGACGCTCGAGTGCTATCCTGAAATGGCCATCAACGAGATTGGCGGCCTGATCGCGACGGCCAGCAGCCGCTTTTCGCTTTTGCGAGCCGCGGTCATCCACCGCTACGGCCCGCTCCGGCCCGGCGAGCCCATCGTCCAAGTGATGACCCTCGCCCCCCACCGCAAAGCGGCGTTTGAGGGGGCGGAGTTCTTGATGGATTTTTTGAAGACGGATGCGCCGTTCTGGAAGAAGGAAGCGACGTTGGCCGGTGCTGGCTGGGTCCAGCCGACGCTGCAGGACGACGAAGCGCGAAACCGGTGGAAACGGCAGGAGTGAGGCCAGCGCGCAAGGCGCTGACGCCCTCGCCTCGCCCTTACTCTGCGGCCACCCGCTTGGGCATGACCTCGGCCGAATAGGCGTTGATCAGCGTGGTGCACGCCTTGCCCGGCGTGAAGCGGAACTCGCCGATCTCCGAGACCGGGGTCACCTCGGCGGCGGTGCCGGTGAGGAAGCACTCCTCGAAGTCAGCCAGTTCCTCGGGCTTGATATGCCGCTCGGTGACCTTGAAGCCGTTGCGGCGCGCAAGGTCGATCAGTGTCTGGCGCGTTATGCCGTCGAGGAAACAGTCGGGTGTTGGGGTGTGGATCTCGTCGCCCTTGATGAAGAAGACGTTGGCGCCGGTCGCTTCGGCCACGAGCCCGCGGTAGTCGAGCATCAGCGCGTCGGCGTAGCCTTCTGCCATCGCCGCATCCTTGCTCAGGGTGCAGATCATGTAGAGGCCGGCGGCCTTGGCCTTTGACGGAATCGTGCGCGGATCCGGGCGCCGCCATTCCGACAGGTCGAGGCGGATGCCCTTCAGCCGCTGCTCGGGGTCGAAATAGCTCGGCCACTCCCAGGCGGCGATGGCGAGGTGGATGGTGTTGTTC
>JAEZBF010000402.1 GCA_023427545.1 Pseudomonadota bacterium | reverse complement strand
ATCTACCTCTGCACGCCGCATGACATCGTCATCGCGCTCGATGCCGAAACCGGCGCGGAGAAATGGCGGTTCGATCCTCAGCTCAAGCAGCCGCCCAAGAGCGACACGCAGCACCTGACCTGCCGCGGCGTCTCATACGATTCCGGGCTCACCCCTACCGCCGCCACGCAACCGATCGACCCCACCCCAGGCCGTATGGCGCTGCCGGCGGGGACGCGGCCTGCCGTCGAGATGGTGCCGCCGGGAACGCCGGCCAACGTTGCCGCCGCACCGCCGCAGCCGCCGTCGCCCGACTGCGCGCAGCGGCTGTTCCTGCCCACGGTGGATGCCCGCCTGATCGCGCTGAGCCCTACGACCGGCAAGGTCTGCCCCGGCTTTGGCGGCGATGACGGCACCGTCGACCTCTGGCACAACATGCCGAACGTGACGCCCGGCTCCTACTATTCGACCTCGCCGCCGGTCATCACGTCGCACCTTATCATCGTGGGCGGGGCGGTGAACGACAACGTCTCGGTCAACGAGACCTCGGGGGTGATCCGCGCCTTCGACCTGACCACAGGCGATCTCGTCTGGAACTGGGACTCCCTCAACCCGGACGATACGGCGCCGATCGGAGAGGGCGAGAAGTACTCGATCAATTCGCCCAACAGCTGGAGCGTCGCGAGCTATGACGAAAAGCTCGGGCTGATCTACCTGCCGGTGGGCAACCAGCCGCCCGACCAGTTCGGCGGCAATCGCGATGCCAATGCCGAGCGGTTCTCCTCCGCTGTGGTCGCGCTCGATGCCGAGACCGGCAAGGTCGCCTGGGTGTTCCAGGGGGTGCACCACGACCTCTGGGACATGGACGTTCCCGCCCAGCCGAGCCTTATCGACCTGCAGCTCAACGGCCAGACCGTGCCGGCGCTGGTGGCGCCGACCAAGCAGGGCGAAATCTTCGTGCTCAACCGCAAGACCGGCGAACCGGTGCTGCCGGTCAAGGAGGAGCCGGCGCCGCAAGGCGCGGCCGCGGGTGACCGCGCTGCGCCTACACAGCCGCGCTCGGTGCTCTCGTTCAAGCCGGAGGACCTGCGCGAAGCCGACATGTGGGGCGTCACCCCGTTCGACCAGCTGGCGTGCCGCATCGCCTTCCACCAGCTGCGCTACGAGGGGCGCTACACGCCGCCGAGCGAGCAGGGGACGATCGTCTATCCCGGCAACTTCGGCACCTTCAACTGGGGCGGCGTGGCGGTCGATCCGGTGCGGCAGGCGGTGTTCGGGATGCCGGTCTATCTCGCCTTCACCTCGCAGCTGATCCCGCGCGAGGACCCCGATGCGCGGCTGGTGACGAGCACCGGCGAGGCGGCGTTCAACGAGAACTACGGCGCGCCTTACGCGGCCAAGATGGGCCCGTTCATGGGGCCCTTCAACCTGCCGTGCCAGGCGCCGCCCTGGGGCTATGTCGCCGGCGCGGACCTCACCACAGGCCAGGTCGTCTACCGCCACGTCAACGGTACGGTCCGTGACCTCTCACCGGTGCCGCTGCCGTTCAAGATGGGCGTGCCGGGGATCGGGGGTCCGATCGTGACGGCGGGCGGGGTGGCATTCCTGTCGGGGACGCTCGACTATTTCGTCCGCGCCTATGACGAGGCGACCGGCAGGCAGCTCTGGGAGAGCCGGCTGCCCGCGGGCGGACAGGCGACGCCGATGACCTACTGGTCGGACGCAAGCGAGCGGCAGTTCCTGCTGGTCGTGGCGGGCGGGCACGGTTCGACCGGCACCAAAGCCGGGGATTCCATCATCGCGTATGCACTTCCGAGGTAGACGGCAATGGCAGCAGGCGGTTCGAGCTTGGTGGTGTGGGCGGCGCTTGGCGCCAATGGACTGATCGCGATCAGCAAGTTCGTTGCGGCGGCGTTTTCCGGCTCGTCGGCGATGCTGTCCGAAGCGGTCCACTCCACCGTCGACTGCGGCAACCAGGGGCTGCTGCTGTTCGGCATGCGGCGTGCCAAGAGGCCGCCCGATGCCGCGCACCCGTTCGGCCATGGCCGCGAGCTCTACTTTTGGTCGTTCGTCGTCGCGCTGCTGATCTTCGGCCTCGGTGCGGGCGTTTCTGCCTACGAGGGCATCCACAAGCTGCATGACCCCGAGCCGATGGTGAACGCGGGGTGGAGCTATGCCGTGCTGGTTACCGCCTTCATCTTCGAGGGGGTCTCCTGGGTGATCTCGCTGCGGGAGTTCAACGAGAACCGCGGCGATGTCGGGTTGTTCGAGGCGCTGCGGGCTTCCAAGGACCCGGTGGTGTTCACCGTGCTGTTCGAGGACAGCGCGGCAATGCTAGGTCTGGTTGTTGCGTTCATCGGCGTGCTGGCGGCCGACCAGTTCGGCATCGTGTGGGCGGACGCAGCGGCTTCGCTGGTGATCGGGCTCATCCTTGGGAGGACCGCGGTGTTCCTGGCGATCGAGAGCAAGAGCCTGCTGACCGGCGAAGCCGCCAATCCGGAGATCGTCAGCGGCATCCGCGAGCTGCTGGCGCACGACACGAACGTCAGCGGCATCAACGACGTCAAGACGATCCACCTCGGGCCCCAGGAGATCGTGGTGGCGGCGAGCCTCGATTTCCGCGACGAGCTCAGCGTCGCCGATGCCGAGCGGTCGGTAACGGCGCTCGAACGGGCGGTGAAGGCGAAATACGCCTCGGTGCGGCAGGTGCTGATCGAGGTGCAGGCGCGCGAGGACCACGTCGCCGGCGCGGCCTAGGCGAGGGAGGGTGGTGGTGGCCACCACCCGCCCATCTTGCGTCAGATGATGGGCTTGCCACCGGTGACAGCGATCATGGCTCCGGAGACGTAGCTCGACTCCTCGCTCGCCAGCATGACGTAGACCGGGGCGAGCTCCTTGGGCTGCGCAGGGCGGCCCATCGGGACCTGTTTGCCGAAATCGCGCACCTTTTCGGGCGGCATGGTCGATGGGATGAGCGGGGTCCAGACGGGGCCCGGGGCGACCGAGTTCACGCGGATGCCCTTTTCGGCCAGCATCTGCGCAAGTCCGGCGGAGAAGTTCTGGATCGCGCCCTTGGTCGTGGCATAGGCGAGCAGCTGCGGGCTCGGGTTGTCGGCATTCACCGAGGCGGTGTTGATGATCGATGCGCCCTCGGGCATGTGCGAAACGGCCGCCTTGGTGATGTAGAACATTGCCGAGATGTTGGTCGCGAAGGTGAGCTCCCACTCCTCGTCGGGAATGTCCTCGATCGACTCGAAGGTGTTCTGGTGGGCGGCGTTGTTGACGAGGATGTCGATACGCCCGAAGGCATCTACCGCTTTCGCGACGATGTCGCGGCAGTGCTGCGCCTTGGAGATGTCGCCGGGGATGAGGAGGCACTTGCGGCCGGCAGCCTCGACCACGCGCTTGACCTCGCGGGCCTCGTCGTCCTCGTTGAGATAGGAGATCAGCACGTCCGCGCCCTCGCGCGCGAAGGCGATGGCGACGGCCCTGCCGATGCCGGAATCGCCGCCGGTGATCACCGCCTTCTTGCCCGAAAGCCGGCCGGAGCCCTTGTAGGTGTCCTCGCCGTAATCGGGCACGGGATCCATGGCGGCGCTCTTGCCGGGGATCGGCTGCTGCTGATCGGGGAAGGGCGGCTTGGGGAACTGTTCGGGCATCGTTGTCTCCGCTGGATGGGGTGACGGAGCAACGTTGCCGCGGAGGATTGGTTCGGGCGGAGGTGTGGGGCTTGCTGGTGCCACGGCCTCGTGGTTCGACAAGCTCACCATGAGGTCTACTGGTGAGCTTGTGAGGACGTCATGGTGAGTTTGTGAGGACCTCATGGTGAGCCTGTCGAACAAGGAGGTCCGGGCCCACCAAATGGACGCCTTGCGCTCGACCCCTCACCCCGGCCGCCCCCCCGGGGGGGGGGGGGG
>JAEZBF010000398.1 GCA_023427545.1 Pseudomonadota bacterium | reverse complement strand
TCGAGCAGCTTGAGGTCGAAGAACACGCGCTTGCCGGCGGCGATCAGCGCCTTGCCGAGCGCGAGCCCGTCGCCGCCGTAGAACAGCTGATAGCCGATCTTGTAGTGGTCGATGGCGTCGCCGAGGTCGGCAATCAGCGTCTCCGCGGCCGCGCGGCTGCTCAGGTCGAGGGCGACGATCAGCGTTCCGGACATGGGTGCCTCCGTGTTCGCATCCCGCGCTCTCGCACATCCCCTGCGGTGCGGCAAGCCTGCCGGCTGGTTGCGCACCGGCAGTCGCGACGGTAGGGCTAGATGCCGCCGCGGGAGAAGTGCGTCATCTCGAGCACGATCTGCTCTATTTTGCGGCGGATGTTCTCTTCCGTGGGCTTGCCGTCGGCATCGAAAGCCGTAGAGGCTGGGCCGATGCCGAGCAGCGTCGGCACGATCAGCGCGCCCTGCTTGGAGAGGATGTCGCGGAGGTGGGCGAGCCCGACCACGCCGCTGTACTTGCCCGAGGACACCGCGCCGATGCCCCAGATGGCATGCCGCCACGGCGAGGGCTTCTGCCGGCTCACCCAGTCGATGGTGTTCTTGGTCAGCGACGCCACCCCGCCGTTGTACTCCGGTGTCGCCCAGAAGATGATGTCGGCTTCGCGAAAGAGCCGCGCCAGCTCGACTGCGGCCTGGGGGGTGTGTTCGGCTTCTAGGTCCTCGTTGAACACCGGCATGGGGTAGTCGGCGAGGCTGATTGCGTCGACCGAAACGCCGGCCTCGGCGAGTCGGCTGCCGACATAGGCCTGCAGCAGCTGGTTATAAGATCCCTTGCGGATCGAGCCCGACAGCGTGACTGCCCGCTTTGCCGACGCCGGTTTGTTCTCGCCGGTCATGCGGCACGCTCCTCAGTGACTAATTGTCGAAGAAACTCTTGAGCTTGGAGAAGAAGCCGGTCGATGCCGGACTTGTGTCCCCTGTGGACAACCTGTGGAATTCCTCGAGCAGTTCGCGCTGCTTGCGGGAGAGGTTCTGCGGCATCTCGATATCGAGCTGCACGTAAAGGTCGCCCATTTCCTTCTGTCGCAGGATCGGCATGCCCTTGCCCTTTAGCCGGACGCGCTGACCCGGCTGCGTGCCGGGCGCGACCTTCACCTTCGCGCGGGCGTTGTCGAGCGTCGGCACCTCGAACTCGCCGCCCAGAACCGCGGTGGTCATGGCGATCGGCACGCGCGCGTAGAGATCGGCGCCGTCGCGCTGGAAGAGCTCGTGCGGCTTGACCGAGATGAAGATGTAGAGGTCGCCCGGCGGCCCGCCGCGCAGGCCGGCCTCGCCCTCGTTGGCGAGACGAATGCGGGTGCCGTCCTCGATGCCCTTGGGCACGTCGACCGACAGCGTGCGGTTCTCCTGCCGGCGGCCCTGGCCGGCGCAGTCGGTGCAGGGCTGGTCCATCGTCTGGCCGCGCCCCTGGCAGGTCGGGCAGGTCCGCTCGATGGTGAAGAACCCCTGAGCGGCGCGCACCTTGCCATGGCCGTGACAGGTCCGGCAGGTCAAAACGCCGGTGCCGGGCTTGGCGCCCGAGCCATCGCAGGTGGTGCAGGTGACGAGAGTCGGTACGTCGATTTCGACGGTGCGGCCGGTGAAGGCCTCCTCGAGCGTGATCTCCAGGTTATAACGCAGGTCGGAGCCGCGCAGCCGCGCCGAGCCGCCGCCGCCACGCCGCCCGCCGCCCATGAAGTCGCCGAACATCTCCTCGAAGATGTCGGACATCGAGGAGGAGAAGTCGTTGCCAAAGCCAGGGCCGCCCGGCCCGCGTCCGTTCTCAAACGCGGAATGGCCGAAGCGGTCGTACGCCGCCCGCTTCTGCGGGTCCTTCAACGTATCGTAAGCCTCGTTGATCTCCTTAAACTTGTGCTCGGCATCGGCATTGCCGGGATTGCGGTCCGGATGGAACTGCATCGCGAGCTTGCGGTAGGCGCCCTTCAGCACCGCTTCGTCGGCGCCCTTGGCAACCCCAAGCACTTCGTAGAAATCGCGTTTGGCCATTTCGCCCCGTCTCATGCGAGCGGGGGCGCTGATGCACCCCCGCTTTCAGTCCATTACTGCAAAAGCGGGATCAAGCCGACTTCTTGTCGTCCTTGACTTCCTCGAAGTCGGCATCGACCACGTCGTCATCGGCCGGATCGCTGCCCGAGGTCTTGGCCTCGGCTTCGGCCTGGCTCGCCTTGTACATGGCTTCGCCGAGCTTCATCGAGGCTTCCGCGAGGGCATTGACCTTTTCCTTGATCAGGTCGGCATCCTCGCCTTCGAGCACGCCCTTGAGGTCGGTGATGGCGGTCTCGATCGCGGCCTTTTCCTCGGCCGTGACCTTGTCGCCGTAGTCCTTGAGGCTCTTTTCGGTCGAGTGGATCAGGCTCTCGCCCTGGTTCCTGGCCTCCACCGCCTCGCGCTTCTTCTTGTCGGATTCGGCGTTCTGCTCGGCTTCCTTGACCATGCGCTCGATGTCGGCGTCCGACAGACCGCCCGACGCCTGGATGCGGATCTGCTGCTCCTTGCCGGTGCCGCGGTCCTTGGCCGAGACGTTGACGATGCCATTGGCGTCGATGTCGAAGGTGACCTCGATCTGCGGCACACCGCGCGGGGCCGGCGGAATACCGACCAGGTCGAACTGGCCCAGCAGCTTGTTGTTGGCCGCCATTTCGCGCTCGCCCTGGAAGACTCGGATGGTCACCGCGGACTGAGAATCCTCGGCCGTCGAGAAGACCTGCGACTTCTTGGTCGGTATGGTGGTGTTGCGTTCGATCAGACGGGTGAACACGCCACCCAGCGTCTCGATGCCGAGCGACAGCGGGGTCACGTCGAGCAGCAGCACGTCCTTGAC
>JAEZBF010000391.1 GCA_023427545.1 Pseudomonadota bacterium | reverse complement strand
GGCAAAGGTCGAAATCTACACGACCCCCTGGTGCCCCTATTGCAGCGCGGCTAAATCGCTGCTCGACAAAAAGGGCGTCGAGTATTCCGAGATTGACGTGGTCGATCCTGACAAGCGCGCTGCAATGATCCAGAAGGCGCACGGCCGTCGTACCGTGCCGCAGATCTTCATCGGCGACACGCATGTCGGCGGCTATGACGACATGGCAGCGCTCGACCGGCGGGGTCAGCTCGACCCACTGCTCGGCTAGTCCCGGGAGGTGCGCGTCGCAGCCATCCAGATGCGCTCGGGCATGCGGCCCGATGACAATTTCGATGCGCTCGAGCCGCTGCTGGCGCAGGCCAAGGCGCGCGGCGCCATCTATGCCCTGACACCGGAGGTGACGGTCGCCTTCGCGGAGAACCGCGAGGGCCTCGCCGCTGTCGCTGAGCCCTGGGAGAACAACAGCGCCGTCGCCCGCGCGGCCCGCATGGCAGAGGCGCACGGCATTTTCCTCCACATCGGCTCGATGGCCGTTGCGTTACCGGACGGGCGCTTCGCCAATCGATCGGTGCTGTTCGGACCGGATGGCGCGATCCACGCGACCTACGACAAGATACACCTTTTCGACGCGACACTCCCCGGCATCAAGCAGTACCGCGAAAGCGCGACTTATGCCGGCGGGGACCAGGCCGTCGTCGCGCCCCTCGGCAGCATGAAGCTGGGCCTGACGATCTGCTACGACGTGCGGTTCGCCGCGCTCTATGGCGAGCTGGCGCGCGCCGGCGCCGAGTTGATCGCCGTTCCCGCGGCCTTCCCCGTCCCCACCGGGGAAGCCCACTGGGAGGTGCTGCTGCGTGCCCGGGCGATCGAAACCGGCTGCTACGTCATCGCCGCCGCGCAGGGCGGCGCCCACCCGAACGGCCGCAGCACGTGGGGCCACTCCATGATCGTCGACCCCTGGGGCAAGATCGTCGCGCAAATCGACGGCGATGCACCGGGCACCATCGTCGCAGAGCTTGAGCCGGCCCGGGTTTGCGAGGCCCGCCAACGGGTTCCCGCACTTGCCAATGCCCGAGAATTTTCGCTAAGCGTTAACCCTAGCCGCGCAAAATCAGGTCCCGAGAGGAAGCCGACGTGATCACCTATTCCCTGGTCTGCGCCAACGACCACAAGTTCGATGCCTGGTTCCGCAATGCGGACGCCTACGAGGATCAGCACCGGCGGGGCATCGTATCCTGTCCCGTGTGCGGCTCGGGAAGTGTCGGCAAGGCGCTCATGGCACCTTCAGTTTCGCGCACCAGGTCGCAGAAAATTTCGCTTTCGACCGGCCATCCCCAGCACGCGCAGCTGCGGGAAGCGATGCTGGCGTTGCGCAACAAGGTGACTACCGAGGCGGATTACGTCGGCGACAAGTTCGCCGAGGAAGCCCGTAAGATCCACTTCGGCGAGGCCGACCCCCGCGGCATCTACGGCGAAGCGACCCGCGAGGAAGTTGCCGGGCTGATCGAAGACGGCGTCGACTTCCTGCCGCTGCCGAGCCTGCCCGAAGAGCACAACTAGCTCTGCTGATCGCGGCTCAGGCGGACGGCTTTTCCGCTAACAGCATGTAGTTGATGCCCAGGTCGAGGCTCGGGCGCCATTCGTCCGCAAGCGGGTGGTAGACCACGCCTGTGCGGTCGATGACCTTGAGGCCGTTGCGGGTGAGGAGCGCCGCGATTTCGTCTGGCGTCAGGAACTTGTCCCAGTCGTGGGTGCCGCGGGGCAGCCAGTGCAGGATGTTCTCGGCTGCGAAGACCGCGAGTGCACGGGCGCGCAGGGTGCGGTTGATCGTGGCGGTGAACAGCAGGCCGCCGGGGGCAGTCAGGGCGGCGCAGCTCTTCATATACAGCGGCACGTTGTCCACGTGCTCCACCACCTCCATGTTGAGAACCATGTCGAATACCGCGTCGGTCTCAGTCAGCGCCTCGGCGGTGGTCGTGCGGTAGTCGATGGCAAGGCCTGATTGCTGGGCGTGCATCCGGGCAATGGCGATGTTGCGCTCGACCACATCGATGCCGGTAACTTCGGCGCCGAGCCGCGCCACCGGTTCGCAGAGCAGGCCGCCGCCGCAGCCGATATCAAGAACCCGCAGCCCATCCAGCGGGCGGTGGGCGCCGCCGTCCTTGCCGAAGTGTAGGATGGCGTGATCGCGAATGTAGCCGATCCGCACCGGATTGAACTTGTGGAGCGGCTTGAACTTGCCGTTGGGGTCCCACCACTCTTCCGCCATGCGCTCGAACTTGGCGGCCTCGTCGGGATTGATGGTGGTTTCCGTCATGATCAAACCTTTGGCTCTGAGCCGTGGAAGAGGCGCCATTTCCAGCCGGACCCGGAAGCTTCGAGCACGGCGCTGAGGCGGTAAGGGAGGCGCCGCACGCCGGCCGGGCCATCGAGAACGACCTCGCCTTCGGCGAAAATCCACCCGAGCCCTCCGACGGCATGGATATCGAGCGTGTCCCATTCCCAGATAATGGAATTGGGGCCGGCGAGAAGCCGCTCGAAGAATGGCACAAGCTCGGCATGGCCACGGGCAATCTCGCCAGGCTCCGATCCTACAAGCATGCCGTCGGGTGCGAAGTCGTCGACGACCGCCCGATCGCGGTTCTTGAGCAGTATGCCGAAGCGTCCGAGCGCCTGGCGCAGCCCGACAGGTTCGTCGTCGTTGTCGTTCAACGCTACAGCCCGCCTGTTGCCTCGATTTTTCGTTTGTGGCATGGCACCGGCCGAAAAACAAAATATGGCGCTCCACCGGCAGCGCCAGTCCCGGGAAGGCTAGTCTTGGCGCGCATCGTGATGAAGTTCGGCGGCACATCTGTCGCCGATGTGCCCCGCATTCGCCAGGCGGCGCGGCACGTCAAGCGCGAAGTCGAAGCGGGCAACCAGGTCACGGTCGTCGTTTCTGCCATGGCGGGCAAGACGAACGAGCTCGTGGGCTGGGTCAATG
>JAEZBF010000333.1 GCA_023427545.1 Pseudomonadota bacterium | reverse complement strand
GGCTTTCCGCCGTTTCGCGACAAGTTCAAGGGCCTGATCGCGGAGGGCACGATCGATGGCGAGAAGGTGCTGCTCCTGAAGCCGCAGACCTTCATGAACAGCTCCGGCGACAGCGTCCAGGCGGCGGTCAAGTTCTACAAGCTCACCCCAGAGGACGTGACCGTCTTCTACGACGAGCTCGACCTCACGCCGGGCAAGGTGCGGGTCAAACGCGGCGGCGGAAATGGCGGGCACAACGGCCTGCGCTCGATCGATCCGCAGATCGGCATCAACTACCGGCGTGTTCGCCTGGGGATCGGCCATCCCGGCCACAAGGACCGGGTGATGCCGCACGTGCTCGGCGACTTCGCCAAGGTCGACCAGGAGTGGCTGCAGCTCCTGCTCGAGGGCGTTGCCGACAATGTCGGCCTGCTGCTGCGCGGCGACGATAACGGCTTCATGAACAAGCTCGCGCTGGCGGTGAACGGGGATGGCGCCGAACGCCCTGCTCGTCCCGAGACCGCCGACCCGACGCGCAAGAAGGCGGCACCCGGCAAGAGCCACGTGCGCGCCGCGCGGCGGCCCGTGCCGCAAGCGAAGGTGCCCGAGACGGGCCCCTTGGCCGCGATGCTCAAGAAGATGTTCGGGAAGGACGACGAAAGCACGTCCTGACCCTTAAGGGAGAGGCAGATGGTGCGTTTCGTCGTGATCTCCGGCTGCTCGGGCGGAGGCAAGTCGACGCTGCTCGAAGAACTCGGGCGCCGCGGCCACAACATCGTCGAGGAACCCGGCCGCCGCATTGTGCGCGCGGAGGTGGCGTCCGGCGGAAGCGCCCTGCCCTGGGTCGATGCCCGGGCGTTCGTCGACCGCGCAATTCAGATTGCACAAGACGACTACCGGGCCGCGCAGGCCAACGCGGGTTGGACCTTCTTTGATCGCGGGCTGGTGGATGCGATCTCGGGGCTGGGCTCGATCGAGGGCTGGCTGTCGCCTGAACGGCTCGCGGGTTTCCCCTATCACCGGCAGGTGTTCCTCACGCCCCCTTGGCCGGAAATCTACGAGACGGATACCGAGCGCCGCCACGGGCTCGCCGAAGCAGTCGAAGAGTACGGCCGGCTCTGCCGCGATTTCCCCGCACTTGGTTACGAGGTGATCGAAATTGCCCGGCGCCCGGTCAAAGAGCGAGCGGATTTCGTACTCCGCACGCTCGGGCTGGTCCCCTGACGCAGGGGACTAGCGCCGTGCCTCGTACGTCAGCACGACGGCGCCGGAGTCGAATGTACGCTGATCGGTGAGCTTCAGGTCGATGTGGGACGGCAGTCCCGAAAGCAGCGTTGGACCGTGCCCGGCGATACGCGGCTGAACGACGAAGATGTACTCGTCGATCAGGCCGAGGGCGGCAATCGACCGCGCGAGGTTCACCCCACCCAGCGAAATCACACCATCCTCTTCACGCTTGATCTGCTCGACGGCTTGGCGGAGATCGCCAGTAATCAGTCGCGCGTTCCAATCGACCTCCCGGAGTGTGGTAGAGGCGACGTATTTCCTTGCCCCATGGATGGAACGCGCGAATGGCAAGACCCAGCCGGGCGTAGCATCGGGCACCGTTCCGGTCTCGGCCATCGGCCTCCAGGCCTGCTCCATCATCTCGTAGGTCACCCTGCCGTAGAGCAGTGCGCCGGCGTCGGCGACAAGGTTGGCCCAGAACTGATGCATCTCGGGATCTGGAACGCCCTCGCGATGGTCGCAGCAGCCATCCAGCGTGAGGTTGATCGAATATCGCAGCCGTCCCATCGCGTGTCCCCCTTGACGTTGAGCCAGGCTACCCACCGGCGCCGATACCGCAAGCCTGCTCATTGCGCAGCGCGGTTGACATTTTCCCTGCCCCGCCCGATGTGAAGCCCACCTTTCCGGAGACGACTATGAGCCTGAAAATGGGCATCGTCGGCTTGCCAAATGTCGGCAAGTCGACCCTCTTCAACGCCCTCACCCGCACCGCCGCGGCGCAGGCGGCCAACTTCCCGTTCTGCACCATCGAGCCCAATATCGGGGAGGTCTCGGTTCCCGACGCGCGGCTGGACAAGCTGGCGCAGATCGCCAAGTCGGCGCAGGTGATCCCGGCGCGTATGAGCTTTGTCGACATCGCGGGCCTGGTGAAAGGCGCTAGCAAGGGCGAAGGCCTCGGCAACCAGTTCCTAGCCAATATCCGCGAGTGCGATGCCGTTCTCTACGTGCTGCGTTGCTTCGAGGATGCCAACATTATCCACGTCGCCAACAAGGTGGATCCGCTGGCCGATGCGGAGGTGGTCGAGACCGAGCTGATGCTCGCTGACCTCGAGAGCCTCGAAAAGCGATCCAGCGGGCTCGAGAAGAAGGCCAAGCAGGGCGACAAGGATGCCAAGCAGACGCTCGAACTCGTCAATGCCGCGCTTGCGCTCCTGCGCGACGGCAAGCCCACACGTCACGTCAAGCGGGCGACACCCGAGGACGAGAAGGCTTTCCAGGAGCTCCAGCTGCTGACCGCCAAGCCCGTGCTCTATGTCTGCAATGTCTCCGAAGCGGATGCTGCGACTGGCAACGCCATGACCGAGGGTGTCGCTGCGTATGCCAAGACCCACGAGGCGGGCACGGTGATCATCTCTGCCGAGATCGAGAGCCAGCTCGCCCAGCTGCCTGAGGAGGAGCAGAGGGAGTTCCTCGAAACACTCGGGCTCGACGAACCGGGGCTGAACAAGCTGATCCGCGAGGGCTTCAAGCTGCTCGGACTGCAGACCTATTTCACCGCCGGACCGAAGGAGGCCCGCGCCTGGACGATCCCCCGGGGCACCAAGGCTCCACAGGCAGCCGGGGTGATCCACTCGGACTTCGAGCGCGGCTTCATCCGCGCGCAGACGATCGCCTATGACGACTACGTCAACCTGGGCGGCGAGGTACCTGCTAAGGAAGCCGGCAAGGCTCGCGACGAAGGCAAGGAGTACGTCGTCAAGGACGGCGACGTCATGCTGTTCCGCTTCAACACCTGAGCCTGCGGATCGAGGCCACCTTAGCCTGCTTGCGGCCCCGCCCTTGCGGGTCCATCCTTCCGATCGTCTCGATGATTGGGAGGTTGGTATGACGGCCTACAATGTCGTGCGTTTCCGGGTGAAGCCCGGGATGGAAGAGCAGTTCGTTTCGGCCCAGCGTCGTTCCTTCGAAACGAAAATGCCCGGCGCCCACAGCGCCGCTCTGATCAAGACCGGCGATCGCAACTATTGCTTCGTCGGCCGTTGGGAGAACTTCGACCGTATCGTTGCGGCCCGAACCCAGATGATCGGGTTCCTCGATGAAGTTCGCGAATGCCTCGAGGATCTCGGCGGGGGTCTCGGCGTCACCGACCCGGTTTCCGGGGAGGCGG
>JAEZBF010000310.1 GCA_023427545.1 Pseudomonadota bacterium | reverse complement strand
TTCGTGATCCTCGTCGGGGTGCTCCTCTTGCGTCCGCGCGGGCTGTTCGGGAGGCCCGAATGAGCCTCGAACTCCTCAGCTACGGCGCCTTCTTCCTCACCATGGCGCTGACCTTCGGCATCATGTGCCTGGGCCTCAACGTGCAGTGGGGCCAGACCGGTGTGTTCAACGTCGGCGTCTCCGGCTTCGTCGCCATCGGCGCCTACGTCTCGGCAATCCTGACGACGCCGCCGAGCACAGCCCACCTCGGCGGTTTCGACCAGCCCATTGCGGTGGGCTGGGCGGCCGGGGCGCTGGCGACGGCTGCCGTGTCGTTCCTCATCGGCGCGCTGACCATCAGGCTGCGTTCGGATTATCTCGCGATCGCGACCTTCGGCGTCGCCGTCGTCGTTCAGCTTTGCGCCCTCAACCTGCAGCCGGTCACCGGCGGCCCCTTCGGCATCGGCTTCATTCCCCGGCCGTTCGCCGACCTCGCGGACAGCCCGTTCGCGTTCAGCCTGCTGAACCTCGCCGTTCTCGTCGTGCTGGTCGCCGCCCTCTACGCCATCCTCCAGCGGCTGGCGCGCAGCCCGTGGGGACGCGTGCTCCGCGCCATCCGCGAGGACGAGACCGCGGCGCTGGCCCTGGGCAAGAACGCTCTGCGCTTCCGCCTCCAGGCCTTCGCGATCGGCGGCGGCATCATGGGTCTCGCCGGCGCCGTGCAGGCCCACTTCATCGGCTTCATTGCGCCGGATAATTATCAGCCGATCCTCACCTTCCAGATCTGGGCGATGCTGATCGTGGGCGGCTCCGGTAACAACCGCGGAGCCATCCTCGGCGCCATCCTCGTCTGGGGCATCTGGGCAGCCTCGGCGGCCACCATATCGGCCACCGTACCGGCCGGCGATCAGGCACGTGCGGCCACGCTGCAGATCGTCATGATCGGCATATCACTTTGCCTCATTCTTCTCTTCCGCCCCCGCGGCGTCCTCGGTGAGTTGCGGGTGGTTTCCCGCCATCTCGATGCCGCGACGAAGCCGCGCGCGAAACCGTCAACCGGACCAATCTCCGATGCCGAACGTTCCTGAACGCTGGACCCTCCCCGACGGCCGCAGCGCCAGCCGGCTGATCTGCGGCCTGTGGCAGGTCGCCGACCTCGAAAAGAATGGCGCTGAGCTCGACCGCGATGTCGCCGCGGAGTACCTCGCCGAGTACGCCCGCGCCGGCTTCGACACCTTCGACATGGCCGACCATTACGGCTCGGCAGAGCTCATCACCGGCCGCATGCTCGCACAGTGGAGCGGTCCCGGACCGCGCCCCATCGCCTTCACCAAGTGGTGCCCACCCCCCGGGCCCATGACCGCCGAGATCGTCCGCCGCGGCGTCGAGGATCGCCTCGCGCGGCTGGGTGTAGAGCGCGTCGATCTGCTCCAGTTCCACTGGTGGACGTTCGAACACTTCGCCTGGCTCGACGCCCTCCACGAGTTGAAGCGCCTGCGCGAGGAAGGGCTGATCGGCGAGATCGGACTGACCAACTTCGATGCCGCGCACCTGCGGCTGGCGCTTTCCGACGGCATTCCCATAGCGACCAATCAGGTCTCGTTCTCTTTGGTAGATCGGCGGGCCGCCGGGGAACTCTCCGAGCTCTGCCGCGAGCGCGGCGTCAGGCTGCTCGCCTACGGCACGCTCTGCGGCGGCTTCCTCTCCGAGCGTTGGCTCGGCCAGCCCGAACCAGCGGCGCTACCCGACTGGAGCCGCTCGAAATACAAGCGCTTCATCGACGCCGCCGGCGGCTGGGAAGTGTTCCAGGGCATCCTGCGCGCTGCGCGCGGCATCGCGGCGCGGCACGGCGTCTCCATCGCCAACGTGGCGACGCGCTGGGTGCTCGAGCACGAGGCCGTGACCGCGACGATCATCGGCGTGCGTCTCGGCGAGAACGAGCACCGCAACGACAACCTGCGCGCTTTCGACTTCGCGCTGGATGCCGCCGACCGCGCCGCGTTCGAGACCGCTTTCGCCACGAGCACGCCGATCCCCGGCGACTGCGGCGACGAGTACCGCAAGCCGCCATTTCTGACGGCCTCCGGTGATCTCAGCCATCATCTCAGCGAGGTGCCGCGGATCTACACCGCCGTTCCCCTGCCCGGTTATCCGGACCGCTGGCGCGTGTCGTCGGGCAGCATGTGGGAGCCGGTCGCCGGCTACAGCCGCGCCGTGCGCGTCGGCGACACGATCCGGGTCTCGGGCACCACCGCGACCGATGGCGCCAGCCGCGCGGTCGCTGTCGGAGATCCGGCCGCGCAGGTTACCTACATCCTCGACAAGATCGCAGCCGCGATCGGCGCGCTCGGCGGGCGCATGGAAGACATCGTGCAGACCCGCGTCTATCTTGCCGACGTGGAAATGTGGGAGCCGGTCTCCCGGGCGCACGGGCGCGTCTTCGGCAAAATACTGCCGGCCAACACCCTGATCCAGGCCGGCCGGCTGGTCGGCCCCTACCTGGTCGAGATCGAAGCCGAAGCCGTGCTGGGCAGCCGCGGCTGACTCTGGCCTGTCACTCCGCCGAGGGACGCTCCGCCCGCACGACGAGGATGTCGCTGGGCACGGCTTCGAGGATGCGCGGCCCTTCGCCGCCGATGATCGAGTGGAACAGCCGGCCGCGCTCGTAGGCGCCGATCACCGTCAGGTCGATGCGGTGCTCGGCGGCGAAACGGTGCAGCATCGTCGCCGGCGGGCCATGCTCGATCAGCGTCGCAACCCGCTCGCGCACCGCCGGGAGAAGCTTGGCGCCCGCGAGGAACGTGTTGATGGTCTCGCGCTCCATCTCGCTGAAATCGCGGCTCAGCTTGTTGTCGAGCAGCATCGATTTGTACGGCATCTCGAAGGCGTGCATCAGCGTGAAGCTCGCGGCCGGAAAGAGCTCCGTCGCGATCTCCAGCCCGCGCTGGGCCTCCTCGGTGAAATCGGTGCCGACGAGCACGCGCGCATACTGCCCACGGGGCCGCTGCTTGACGACCAGCACCGAGGTCGGCGACGTACGGAAGAGCTCACTGGTCGTGGCGCCTATGCCACCCCACGTGCGATCGCGGCCGGCGCCGATCACGACGAAGTCGCACCCTTCGCGCTCTATGGTGTCGAGGATGACCTTGACGGCCGGGCCTTCCTCGATGTGGACCCGCACGGGGACGCTGTCGCCGAGGTCCTGGCGAATCTCCGCTTGAACCATGGCTGCAATGTCAGGCGGCTGCCGCCATGATGGGAGGCCTGCGTAGTTCGGCCAGGGATTGGCCTTGGTCCTTAAGGCGTGAACGGCGACGATCTCGGCGCCCCACGCACTGGCGAGCTGCAGCGCCCTGTCCATGGCGCGGTCGCTGCGGCCGCTGAGGTCCGTTGCAAGCATTATCCGCTTGGGCGGGATGGACGGCGAGCCTGCATCAGCCATGTCGTTCTCCTCTTGGGTCGTTGCTCGTAGGACCAACTTCGGATGTGGGTCCTCGATGGTCATTTTTCCAGTCTCGGGCGAGCGCTGGAATGTCTCCTGAAGGGCCAGTTGTGCTTGAAGAATCCGCCGAAACCGGGAGAATGCCAATCCACGCGCTCTGGCGGCCTGTGCGCTTCATCAAAAGGATTCTGTGATCGGCACAAATGCACTCCTTCTGCTGCTGCTGATCCTCCCCTTTTTGGGCAGCCTCGGTGCTGCCGTGCTGCGCGGCCCATCGCGAAATCCTGCCGCCGCCATTGCCATCGGCTGCATGCTGATCGGCCTTCTGGTGACGGCGTTCCTGTCGACGCAGTTCACCGCCGCCGAACCGCTGCGATTCGTAGCCGAGTGGGCGCCGAGTCTGAACCTGGGGTTCAGCCTGCGGCTCGATGGCTTCAGCTGGATCTTCCTGGTCCTGATCTGCGGCATCGGCCTGCTCGTAAGCATCTATGCCCGCTACTATATGTCGCCCAGCGATCCGGTGACGCGCTTCTTTGCGCTGCTGCTCGCCTTTGCCGGCTCGATGATCGGCATCGTGCTCTCCGGTCAGATCATCCAGCTTGTCATCTTCTGGGAGATGACCAGCCTGCTCTCGTTCCTGCTAATCGGATACTGGCACAACGGCGCCGCGGCGCGCGATGGCGCCCGTATGGCGCTCATCGTCACCTCGACGGGCGGCCTCTGCCTGCTGGCGGGGCTGCTGCTGCTGGCGAACATCGCGGGCAGCTACGATCTCGACATCATCCTCGCATCGGGTGACCTCATCCGGCAGAGCCCGATGTATCTGCCGGCCCTCGTCCTGATCCTGCTGGGGGCGTTCACCAAGAGCGCCCAGTTCCCGTTCCACTTCTGGCTGCCGCACGCCATGGCAGCGCCAACCCCGGTCTCGGCCTACCTCCATTCGGCGACGATGGTGAAGGCCGGCGTCTTCCTGCTGGTGCTGCTCTGGCCGGTGCTCTCGGGCACCGAGGCCTGGGCCTGGATGGTGGCGACCGCCGGGCTGGTCACGCTCACCTACGGCGCCTTCTTCGCGGTCATCCAGAACGACCTCAAGGGCGTCCTCGCCTATTCGACGATCAGCCACCTTGGTCTCATCACCTTCCTGCTCGGGCTGAACAGTCCGCTCGCCTGCATCGCGGCGATCTTCCACATGGTGAACCACGCCATCTTCAAGGCCTCGCTGTTCATGGCGGCGGGGGCGGTCGACCATGAGGCGGGCACGCGCGACATGCGCAAGCTCGGCGGTCTCGTCCGCTACATGCCCTTGACGGCGACGCTCGCGACCGTGGCCGCTGCGGCGATGGCGGGCGTGCCGCTGCTCAACGGGTTCCTCTCCAAGGAGATGTTCTTCGAGGAGACGCTGGCAGCCTCCGAGAGCGCGACGTTCCACCTGCTGCCGTTCGTCGCCCTGGCCGCGACGGGACTGTCGGTGGTCTATTCGCTGCGGTTTCTCGGCGCGGTGTTCTACGGACCGACGCCCCAGAGCTTCCCGCGGGAGCCGCACGAGCCGCCGACCTGGATGGTCGTGCCGATCGGGCTGCTGGTGCTCCTCTGCATCGTCGTCGGGATCCTGCCTGCGGCCTCGATGGGCCCCTATCTCCGTCGCGCTGCGGAGTCGGTGCTGGGCGATGAGGTGCCGTATTTCACTCTCGCCATCTGGCACGGCTTCACGCCGGCGCTTCTGATGAGCATGATCGCGCTCGTTGGCGGCATTCTGGTGTACCTGCTGCTGCGCCGCCGGCTACGGGCGCTGCCGCGGGTGCCGTTCGCACGGTTCAACGGCAAGCGTCTGTTTGACGTCGTCCTGCACCAGGTCGGCGAGCGCATCCCTCGCCTCCTGGCGGTGACGTTTCCGAGCCAGCACCTCCAGCCCCAGCTGGCGCTGATCATCGCAGTGACGATTGGCGCAGCGGTTCTGGCGGTGTTCGGCCGACCGATCTACGCCCCCAACTACCCGATCTCTCCCATAGATCCGGCGTTCGCTTTGCTCTGGGTCGTGGGGTCCGCCTGCGCCATCGGCGCAGCGCTGGCCGCCAAGTTCCGGCGCCTCGCCGCGCTGATCCTCGTCGGCGGCGCCGGGCTGGTCTCCTGCATCAGCTTCGTGTGGCTCTCCGCTCCCGACCTGGCGACAACACAGCTACTCGTCGAGGTGGTCACCACCATCCTGATTTTGCTTGGCCTGCGCTGGCTGCCCCCTCGGCTGAGGGGCGTCGGCAATGCCCCCGCGCAGGGGCCGCTCAGGCGCAGCCGCGACGCCGTGCTGGCGGTGCTCGGGGGCGGAGGCATGGCGCTCCTTGCCTACGCGGTCATGACCCACCCGGTGATCGGTTCGATCTCGGAGTTCTTCCTCAGCCGGTCCTACACCGAGGGCGGCGGGCACAATGTCGTCAACGTCATCCTCGTCGATTTCCGCGGCTTCGACACCTTCGGCGAGATCACCGTCGTTGCGATCGTCGCCCTGACCGTCTTCGCGCTGCTGCGACGGTTCAGGCCGAGCGCCGAAAGCATCGGCCCGACGCCCCAGAAGCAAGTGCAGGACACCTTCGACCGGGAGCGTGAGGATGGCGGCCGCGGCTACTCGCTGGCCGAGTACATGCGGGTTCCCGGCCTGATCATGCAGCTCATGGCTCCGGTGATCCTGCTCTTTGCCATCCATCTCTTCCTGCGCGGCCACGACCTCCCGGGCGGAGGGTTCGTTGCGGGGCTCACCGCATCGGTGGCACTGATCCTGCTCTACATGGCCGGCGGCGTGCGCTGGGTGGAGTCGCGGTTCCGGGTGGCGCCGGTCCGCTGGATCGCGGCGGGGCTGCTGACGGCGCTGGCGACCGGCCTGGGCTCGATTCTCTTCGGCTACCCCTTCCTCACCTCGTGGTTCACCTATCTCGAGCTGGGCTGGCTGGGCAAAATGGCCCTGCCCACCGCCATGGCCTTCGATTTCGGCGTCTTCCTCCTTGTCGTCGGCGCGACCACCCTGATCCTGACCGCGATCGCCCACCAGTCGCTGCGCCGGCCACGGCGGACCGATCCGCCGCCCACAGACGCTGCACCGGCGAGCGCCGAAGGCGGGAGCGCCTGATGGAAATCGTGCTCTCCATCGCGATCGGCGTGCTCACCGCCTGTGGCATCTGGCTGGTGCTGCGCACCCGCACCTTCCAGGTGATCATCGGGCTGACCCTGCTGTCCTACGCAATCAACCTCTTCATCTTCTCGACCGGTGGCCTGCGCCTCGGCGCCGAGCCCATCCTCCGGGGCGATACCGGAACCTTGGGCCTGCATGCCGATCCATTGCCGCAGGCGCTGGTCCTGACCGCGATCGTGATCGGCTTCGCAACGACCGCGCTGCTCCTCGTCGTGGTGCTTGCCGCCCGGGGCCTGACCGGCGCCGACCACGTCGACGGCGAGGGTGACGGCAGATGACCGAGCACCTGATCATTGTCCCGATCATCCTGCCGCTCGCCATTGCTGCGCTGCTGCTCCTGACCGGCGGCCGCAACCGCACACTCGAAGCCGGGCTGGCGATCATCTCGCACGCGACCCTGCTCGTCGTGGCGGCGGCGCTGGTGCTGATCACCGATGGCCGGAGCGGCGCCGGACTGTCGATGATCTACCGGCTGGGCAACTGGCCGGCGGAGTTCGCCATCGTGCTGGTCGCCGACCGGCTTGCCGCGCTCATGGTGCTGCTCACCTCGATCCTCGGGCTGGTCAGCGCGGTGTTCGCGCTGAGCCGGTGGTCGCGGCTGGGACCTTACTACTATCCGCTGTTCCAGTTCCTGATGATGGGGCTGAACGGGGCCTTCCTCACCGGCGACCTGTTCAACCTCTTCGTCTTCTTCGAGATCCTGCTGGCCGCTTCGTACGGGTTGCTGCTGCATGGATCGGGCGTGAAGCGGGTGGTGCCGGGGCTGCACTACATCGTCATCAATCTTGCGGCTTCGCTGCTTTTCCTTGTTGGCGTCAGCCTCATCTTCGGGGTGACCGGCACCCTCAACATGGCCATGCTCGCCGAGCGCGTCGGCGAGCTCGAGGACGGCACGCGCGCGCTGCTTCACGCCGGCGCAGCGATCTTGGGCGTCGCCTTCCTCGTCAAGGCGGCGGCCTGGCCGCTCGGCTTCTGGCTGCCCCGCACCTATGCCGCCGCCGTCCCGGCGACCGCCGCCATGTTCGCGATCATGACCAAGGTGGGCGTCTATTCCGTCCTGCGGCTGGGCACGCTGGTCTTCGGCACGGAGGCCGGCCCATCGGCCGCCTTCGGCGCGGAATGGCTGTTCATTGCGGGCGGGGTGACCATCGTCATCGGCATCATCGGCATGCTGGCAGCGCGCGATCTCGGGCGGATGATCGGCAACGGGCTGCTGATGTCGAGCGGCACGCTGCTGGCGGTGATCGCCTTCCACGATGCCCAGGTTCTCGCGGGAGGCCTGTTCTACATGAGCGTATCGACTGTCGCCGCCGCGGCGCTGTTCCTGCTCTCGGGCATGATCGGTTCGGAGGGCGGCGAGGTCTCGGAGGAGCCGCCGGTGCTCGAGGCCTACGATCCCGAGGCCGACGGACTCTTCACCGAAGACGACGAGCGCACGGTGAAAATCCCGGCTCCGATCGGCATTCTCAGCGGCGGTTTCCTCATCGCCGCGCTGATGATCGCGGGACTGCCGCCGCTGCCCGGCTTCATCGCCAAGTTCGCTATGCTGTCCCCGCTGCTGTCCGCTCCGGTGGGCCCCCTGCCCTGGGCGCCGTGGCTCCTTGCCGTGCTGGTGATCCTCTCCAGCCTCTTTCCGCTCATCGCGCTCGCGCGGGCCGGCATCCAGATCTGGTGGGTCGACGAAGGTTCGGTGCCGCCCACGATCCGCCTCGGCGAAGTCGCCCCGGTCACGCTGCTCCTCGTCGCCTGCCTCGTCCTGACCGTGACCGTGGAGGGGCCGTTCGGCTTCATCCAGCGCGCCGCCGCGCAACTGCTCGACCCGGCGCAGTACATAGAGACCGTCATCGGCACGGTGGCCAGGCCATGATCGCCCGCCTCCTCCCTCACCCCGCGATGAGCCTCTTCGTGACGGCGACCTGGCTCGTGCTCAACCAGAGCCTGGCGCCCGGTCACATCATCCTCGGCTGCATCCTCGGCCTGCTGCTTGGCGCCGCGTTCGACCGGCTGCAGCCGCCGCGGCTGCGCGTCCGCAAGGTGCTGCTGTTCGGGCGGCTGGCCGCGCGCGTCGCGGTCGACATCGTCCACTCCAACTTCGCCATGCTCCGCAGCATCGTCACCGGCCGGTCGCGGAGCGTGCACTCGGGGTTCGTACCGATCCCGCTCGAGCTCAGCGACCCCTACGGCCTCGCCGTGCTCGCCTGCATCATCACCGCCACCCCCGGCACGATCTGGGTGAGCTACCGCTCCGACGACGGGCTGCTGCTCATTCACGTTTTCGACCTCATCGACAGCACCGCGGCCATCGCTGCGATCACGGAGCGCTACGAACAACCGCTCAGGGAGATCTTCGAATGAGCGCTGCAATCCTCGGGTTCGCCATCGTCACCGCGCAGGTGATTCTCGCCGTGGCGATGGCGCTCTGCCTCTTCCGCCTGGTCCGCGGCCCCCGCGCGCAGGACCGCGTGGTGGCGCTCGATGCGATGTACGTCACCGGCATGCTGTTGCTGATCACGCTGGGCATGCGCGCGGGCAGCACCCGCTACTTCGAGGCGAGCGCGATCATCGCGCTGCTCGGCTTTGCGAGTTCGGTGGCCCTGGGCAAGTTCCTGATGCGCGGCGAGGTGATCGAATGAACGGCGTCGCCGACCTGCCCCTCCCCTTCGCCGTGGTCATCGCCGTCTGCGTGCTGGCCGGCGCGCTCTTTGCGCTGGCGGGTGCGGTCGGCCTCGCCCGGTTCCGCACGTTCTACCAGCGCGTGCATGCGCCAACGCTCGGTTCCAGCCTTGGCATGCTGCTGATCCTTGCGAGCTCGATCCTTTATTTCTCGGTGTCGCGCGGACAGCTCGTCTTCCACGAGGTGCTGATCGCCGTCTTCCTCACCCTCACGACGCCGATCAGCCTGATGCTGGTCGTTCGGGCGGCGCTCGCCCGCGATCGCATGGCGGGAGACGAGAACGTGCCGGGCGGACGGCGGCGGGCGCCGGAGGCCGAGTCTTCCACCTGAGCTGTGCGGAATTGGGAAAGTTCAGGCTCCGTTAACCATTCCGCGCGCATTCTGAACCTGCCGGTCCTCCTCCCTCACCGGCAAACAACTGTGGCACCGCGGGCGTGGCGGTGCCCTTTTCATCTCTGCGCCGCTTGATCAGGCGCTTGGTTGACAACCCCGCCACGCTCACTACCTTAGGCTGATGAGCCCGCATCCAGCATTCATGGACATGCGCGCCTGCCCGGGACAGCTCCTGGCAGGACACTAGCCCTAAGCCGCCGCGTTCTGCACGGCGGAGGCTTAGGGATATTCGGGTCTTCCCCACATCGCTGCCGGCAATAGGCGCGCCACCGGGGCCCTCGTGCACCACCCCATTCACCCATCGACGGCCGTATCGGCCTCGCTCACGCTTTTCGCGCGGAGACTGACCACAATGCCTACTCCCACCCTGAGGCCTCGCATCACGATCTGTGAATCCGACCGCCGCAACCTGCTCGCCCTGTCGTCCGCCAATTCCGGCCGCTGGGCCGAAGCCGCCGACGAGCTCCTCGACGAGGTCGACCGCGCCCGCGTCGTGCCCGATGCCAGGCTCGGCGCCGACGTCGTGCGCATGGGCTCGCGCGTCACCTATCGTGCCGACGACGGCGCGACTCATGAGGTTACGCTCGTTTTCCCCCAGGAGGCCGATATCGCCGCCGGCCAGGTCTCGGTGCTGACACCGGTCGGAACGGCTCTCATCGGCCTGAGCGCCGGGCAGTCGATCACCTGGTCGACCCGCGACGGTCACAAGCGCGTCCTGACCGTACTGACAGTAGGGCAACCCGAGTCCGTCGACAGCGGTGCAAGCGCTGCGCCCGTGGCGGCGCTCGGCTAGGGCGCGGAGTTGCGCGAGTGCGTCGTCCGGTGGTGTCGGCGTCGGATAGGGTAACGCGATGACCCTGCCGTTCTTCACCATCGGACACTCGACGCGAACGATCGAGGAGTTCGTCGCGCTGCTGCGGGAAGCAGGGGCGAGCATGGTCGTCGACGTGCGCACCGTGCCACGATCGCGCACCAACCCGCAGTACAACCGGGACACCTTCGGGAGCACCCTCGCCGCCGTCCAGATCGGCTACGAACACGTTGCTGCACTTGGCGGGCTCCGCGGCAGGCAGGTGCCCGATGACCAGTCGCCGAACGGCTTCTGGGAGAACACGAGCTTTCGGAACTACGCCGACTACGCCCTGACCGATGGCTTCCGCGCTGGCCTCGACCACCTCCGCGAGATCGGCTCACGCCGGAACACTGCGATCATGTGCGCTGAGGCCGTCTGGTGGCGCTGTCATCGCCGGATCATCGCCGACTACCTGCTCGCGAGCGGCGAACGGGTGTTCCACATCCTTGGTCCGCACCACATCGAGCCCGCTGCGATGACCCCCGGCGCGGTGGTTCTCGACACCAATCGGATCGTCTATCCGCCCGGCCAGCCCGCGCTGATCTAGCCAGCAATGGGGCCCGACCGAGCTTGTCGCCCACCCCGCTCCGCGGCTACAGCACCTGCATGACCCGCGCCGACCAACCCGCCGAGCTCACCGACAGCGAAAAGCTGGTGACCATGCTTGGCATTCTCACCGCCATGTTCCTTGCGGCGCTCGACCAGTCGATCGTCACCCCCGCGATGCCGACCATCGGCGGCCACCTCGGCAGTCCCGAGTACCTGCCGTGGATCGTCACTGCGTACCTGCTGACCTCGACTGCGGTGGCGCCACTCTATGGCAAGGTGTCGGACATCTACGGCCGGCGCAGCACGCTCTATGCGGCTCTCGCGCTGTTCCTGCTGGGCTCCCTGGTGTCGGCGCTCTCGCCCAACATGTTCATGCTGATTGCCGGCCGCGCCATCCAGGGCGTCGGCGGCGGCGGGCTTTTCGCGCTCTCGCAGATCCTGATCGGCGACATGCTGCCGCCTCGCGAGCGCGGCAAATATGCCGCCTGGATCTCGGGCATGTGGGCTGTGGCCAGCATCGCAGGGCCGCTGCTGGGCGGCCTGTTCGCGGAATGGCACTGGTCCCTGATCTTCTGGCTCAACCTGCCGCTCGGGCTGATCGCCATGATCGTGGTCGACAAGCCGCTGCGCAAGCTGCACACCGCCGCGCGAGCGCACAAGCTCGATGCGCCCGGCGCACTGCTCCTCGTGACCGGCACGGCGCTGCTGCTTCTCGTCCTCAACTGGGGCGGCGCCGTTTATCCCTGGAATTCGCCCCAGATCCTGGGAACGCTGGCCCTCTCGCTGCTGCTCTGGATCGCCTTTGCCTGGCGGCTGGTTCGCGCGCCCGAACCGCTGGTCTCTGTCGAAGTCCTCTCCAACCGGATCGTGCTGGCGGGGTGCTTCGGGATGTTCATGGTCTCGGGCGCGAG